>NZ_LWER01000046.1:0-134133 GCF_001634775.1 Sulfitobacter sp. HI0027 | reverse complement strand
ATCTTGCGGTCCGCCCCGGCAATCCGGCACGCCCGCCGTTCCGATAGCCCGAGAAGGGCCTTCAGATGCGCGACCGCCTCGCGCTTCACGGCAGGCGTCACCACTTTTTTGAAACCAGTTCCTTCATTGCAGCCAGATCGAGCATCTGCTCGGCCAGCAGCTTCTTCAGCTTGGCGTTCTCATCCTCAAGCGTCTTCAGCCGCTTGGCCTCAGACACCGTCATGCCGCCGAATTTGGCCTTCCAGTTATAAAAGGTGCCTTCCGACATGCCGTGCTTGCGGCACAAGTCCGCGCATTTTGCGCCTGCTTCGTGCTCGCCAAGGATGCCGATGATCTGTTCGTCCGTGAATCTCGTTCGCTTCATTGTCCGTCCTCAAGTTGGGCCGGACTCTAATCGACGGTGGAGGAAAAATCCCGTGGCAGGTCAGCGCGTCAACTGGGAAGTCATGCCAGCGCAATCCGGAGTATTCTATCAGCTCACGGGATTTCGCCCAGTTCGATCCTGCCTGGCTCGGAGCGCGTATCTATCGGCGTGATGACGTCTCTGAGTTAATTTCTAAACACCAACAGTTAAGGCCCGCAAAAACGCACCAAAGTAATAGCGCCGAACCTATTGCCGCAGCGAAAGCAGATATCAGTAAATCCCCAGAAAATGCAGAATTCTGTGAATCCGATGATGTCATTTTGTGAATCCGATGCTTCTCTTTCGCACAAGCGGAATATCAGCGCTAAATGAAATCAACCACTTACGTCAAAAAATGTGTTTTTTATCTTAGTATTTACAGTTCGACCCAGATCGGCACATGGTCCGAGGGTTTGTCACGCCCGCGCACATCTCGGTCAATCTGGCAATCGCGCAGCCGGTCGGCCACAATGGGTGACAATAGGAAGTGGTCAATGCGGATACCGTTATTGCGGTTCCACGCACCGGCCTGATAATCCCAGAACGAATAATGCCCCGGCCCTTGGGTGCGCGCCCGAAAAGCATCCGTAAGCCCGAGGTTCACCAGCCGCCGCCACGCCGCGCGGGATTCGGGGCGAAATAGGGCGTCTTCGCGCCAGCTGTCGGGTTTGGCCGCATCTTCGGCCTGCGGGATGATGTTGTAATCGCCCGCCAAGAGAAAGGGCGTTTCCTCGGCCAGCAGCGCCTCGGCGCGGGCCTGAAGCCGCGACATCCACGCGAGTTTATAGTCATACTTTGGCCCCGGCACCGGGTTGCCATTGGGCAGGTAAAGCCCGCAAACCCGTAGCGCCATATCGTCACCCACCACCGTGGCCTCGATCCAGCGAGCCTGATCGTCTTCGTCATCGCCGGGCAGGCCGCGGGTCACATCCTCAAGCGGGAGTTTCGACAGGATCGCCACACCGTTGAAAGATTTCTGCCCGTGGGTTTCTACGTTATAGCCGCGCTCTTCGAGCATGTCGCGGGGGAAGGCCTCGTCGACCGACTTGATCTCTTGCAGCACAACCACGTCCGGCTGCGCCTCGTCGAGCCACTCGGGCAGGGCCGCGGCGCGGGCTTTGATACCGTTGATGTTAAAACTCGCAATCTTCATGTCCGGCCCTCTTTCGACGTGGGTCTGCTATCGCGCAAATGCGGTGGCGGAGCAAGGGGGAGGGCTGCGCGCTTAGGGTGATTCTTAGGCGGCAAGTTCTAGTATAGCTAGAGCCGCGGAAATCTCCCGCGCTGCATTGTTCTGCAACAGCCCTGTGGAAGGTTTTTAGTTGGCACCATGCGAACGACGGAAAGTCGAACAATTGGTCGAAACTGTGGCGCGACGCTAATGTGGATAACTTAACCAGTACAATAACTTAGGCGGAAAATCCTTGGCGAAACACTTTTGAAGTGCATCAGTAATTGGACTACATCTTTAAATTGCAAAGCCCTTTGAAAGGACACCACGATGACCGCTATTTCCGCACGTAACTTTGCCCCCGTAGCAGCGCCAGAAAAACAGGACAAGCCGATGATGCTCGGCGCGGGGGTTGGCCTTTTCACCACCGGTCTCAACCGCGGAGGCGGTGACATGCTGATGGGCGAGGGGACCGAGATGTTCACCACCGGTCTGCACCACGACAGCGGCAGCATCGCGCAGGGGGCGGGGGTCGGTCTTTTCACAACCGGCCTCGCGCCGACCGAGGCGCAGGTGCTGCGCTTTGATGCCTGAAACTGGTTCAAGCGGGCGGCCCCGTCGCCCGCTGTTTCCCATCTGGAGGCGCTATGATGACCAATGTTGTTCTGCTGAGACCTATCGACCGCTGTGCCCCAGCCACTCAAACCGCCCGCTTGATCCGCAGCTTTGCGAAGGAGCGTCGCGCTCAGGGGGATGTTTTTTGGCTCAAGGAAAACGCCGAACTGCTGGGGGTGCTGGCAAGCACGGGCGCCGCGCTGGAGGCCGAGGCGCTAGAGCCGCTCGCCGCCTTCCACGCAGGGTGCCGCGATCTGCTGCGCGATTTCCCACAATACTACCGTTTTATCCTGTCGATCTGCCTCGACCTCGAAGCCATCGGCCTGCCAAAGCAACAGGGCGCGGCGCTCTGCGGCAGGGTTGCGCGGGCGGAGCTGGAAGGCGCGGAACTGTCGGACCTGCAACGCGCCGAGGCCCGCCGTCTGCTGCGCCGTCGGGGTGTCGGGCCGCAGGTCGGTGACGGGGCGCTTGGCCAGCGGCTGCGCGACTTCGTCTCGCGCAGTGTCACCTTTGCCATGCCCAATCGAAAGGCGGCTTATGAACTGACACATATCATTTTCTACCTGTCGGACTATGGCCGCCAGATTCCCGAACTGCCAGATGGGACACTAAAGAGCCTGCATTTCACCGGGCTGCTGGCCTTTCTGGATCAGGACATGGATCTGCTGGCCGAGGTCTGCGCCGCGCTGCGTTTCAGCGGCCATTGTCCAAGCCCACTGTGGGAAGATGCCATCGCGGCCTACCACCGCGCCCTGCGCGTTCAAGCCGAGCCCGATGCGCCCATGCAGGACGATTATCACGAATTTCTTGTCACCGGCTGGGCCATGAAAATCGCAGACCGTCCGTCGCAGGCCCAAACCATGCCACAAGGCGCGCTGCGCTTTCACGCCGCCCGCAGCGGGCAGGGTGCGCTGCGCCCGCTGGCGGCTTGCCTGAATGATATGGGGGCGCAGCGGCGCGCGGATTGGGGGTATATGCGCCCCCATGTTCTGTCTTATCTCGGACCTGACAGCCATGCGATCTTGCTCGCAGCCGAACGCTCTGGCCCGCATTTCGAACAGTTTTTCGAGGGGTTCGCACGGGCGCGCGCCTGAACGCGCCCGGATGTGCTCACATCGAAAAGGACGTGCCGCAGCCGCAGGCCGCAGTGGCATTGGGGTTCTCAATCGTGAACCGCGCGCCAATCAGCTCTTCGGTGAAGTCGATCACCGCATCGGCCAGAAACGGCAGGGACACGCTATCGACCACCACCTTCTGACCGCTGCCTTCCAGAACGAGGTCATCCTCGGCAGGTTCGTCCAGCGCAATGTCATATTGAAACCCTGAACAGCCGCCGCCTTCGACAGCGACGCGCAGGGCTTTGCCTTCGTCGGCGGCCCCGATCTCGGCGAGGCGTTCAAAGGCGCGGGGGGTGACTTTGGGGGGCAGGTTCATCTGCGGGCTCCGATGCATCGGTTTTCTTTCGCGTTCCCCTAACATATAGAAACCACAAGGACAGGTCACAAGGACCGCGAGAGAGGACCAGCCGCAATGCGCGCAGAATTCGCCTCGGATCCGGATACCGCCAAGGGACGGTTGGTGCCGGAGGAGGAAAGCACGTTTCGCTCCTGCTATCAGCGGGACCGGGACCGGATCATTCACGCCTCTGCCTTTCGGCGGCTCAAACATAAGACGCAGGTCTTTGTGGAGCATGAGGGCGACTATTTCCGGACCCGTTTGACCCATTCCATCGAAGTGGCGCAGGTTGCGCGCACCATCGCGGGGGCGTTGCGCCTGAATGGCGAGCTGACCGAGGCCGTGGCGCTGGCGCATGATCTGGGCCACACGCCCTTTGGCCACACCGGAGAAGACGCGCTGCACAAGCTGATGGCGCCCTACGGTGGGTTTGACCACAACGCGCAGGCGATCAAGATCGTCACCACGCTGGAGCGTCACTATGCCGAATTTGACGGGCTAAACCTGACGTGGGACACCCTCGAAGGGATTGCTAAGCACAATGGGCCGGTCACGGGCGACGTGCCCCATGCGCTGGCTGACTATAACGCGCGCCATGATTTGGAACTGCACACCCACGCCAGCGCCGAGGCACAGGTGGCCGCGCTTTCGGATGATATCGCCTATAACAACCACGATCTGCACGACGGGCTGCGGGCGGGTCTGTTTACCGAAGAAGAGATCGCTGAGCTGCCCATGGTCGGCGCGGCCTATGCGGAAGTGGACCGGCTTTACCCCGACACGGACAGCTATCGCCGTCGCCACGAGGCGCTGCGGCGGGTCTTTGGGGTAATGGTCGGTGATGTGATCGAAACATCGTCTAAACTGCTGAAAGAGACGAGGGCCACATCGCCCGATGATATTCGCCATCTGGGCCGTCCGGTGATCCGCTTTTCGGATCCTGTCTGGCAGGATCTGCGCGAGATCCGAAAGTTTTTGTTTACCCGCATGTACCGCGCCCCTTCGGTGATGGAGAATCGTGAGAAGGTCACCAAGGTGGTCGAAGACCTCTTTCCGCTGTTTCTGTCTCAGCCCAACCTGTTGCCGCGCCACTGGGCGGCGGCAATTGAGGCGGCAGAGGATGAAACCACGCTGGCGCGGATGGTCTCGGATTACATTGCGGGCATGACGGACCGTTTTGCGCTGCAAGAACACGCCCGTCTCTTTGGCAGTGATTTGCGCAGCTTCCGCTAATCTTTGCGGCATGGTAGCCTGCCTTTTGTGATCCATAGGTGACCTGACATGATACAAACCCCCGTTCTGCCGGAAAGCCTTGCCGGTGACGCGACTTTCGCGATCCTCTCGGCAGGGCAAGCGCCGGGCCCAACAGTGGCCAAGCGCGCGGCTGGTCTGGGGGCCGAAGTCGTGGCGATGGACCGCGACCCCGCCGTTCTGGCACGGCTGATGAGCCAGTCGCCCGCACGGGTCGAAGGGCTGGCGCTTGCCGGGGATCTGGTCAGCCGGTTCGAGCCTCTTTACCGCAACTGGGGCGGCACGCCGCTGCATTTGGTGTTGAACCTGATACCGCTGGACCCCGACGATTGCGCCAAGGGCATGGACGCGCAGATCCGAGGGCTGTCTGCCATGGTGCGGGCTTTGGGCCGGGGTTTGGTGGCCGGGCAGGGGTCCGTTGTAACCGTCCTGCCGCGCCCCAGCCAGCCACTGGCGCTCGCCGGACATGGCATGATCGGCGGATTTGAGGCCGCCAATGCCGCGCTCGATAAGGTATTTGGCGCACGCGGGCTGCATTTTCACCTGATTACGGTGCCCGAGGGGCAAGCCGACCTCGCGGCAGACAGCGCGCTGTTCCTGGGGTCCGAAGCTGGCCGACGGCTCCGAAGTGGGCGTTTGGACCTCGGCTGACAACGCCGCTTCAAACGCCATTCCCTCACATGGGCCATCGCGGCCCGCCGCTTCATTGACTGCACCCCCGCACATGATAAACGGGCGGGGAACAAGGATACCCGACATGAACCTATTTGCCGAAATTCGCCATCTTATCATTGCGACGCTGGAACAGATGGTCGCGCAGGAGGCCCTGCCTGCGACACTGAACTTTGACCCGATCACCGCCGAGCCGCCACGCGACGCCGCGCATGGCGATATGGCGACCAACGCCGCGATGGTGCTGGCCAAGCCCGCGGGCATGAAGCCACGCGATATCGCCGAAGCATTGGCCGCCCAATTGCAAAACGATCCGCGCATCACTTCTGCCGAAGTGGCCGGCCCGGGCTTTATCAACCTGCGCCTTGCGCCTTCGGTCTGGCAAAACGTGGCACGGCAGGTCTTGAGCCAAGGCACCGACTTTGGCCGCGCGATCCTTGGCGCGGGTCAGCGGGTGAACGTCGAATATGTCTCTGCCAACCCCACCGGGCCGCTGCATGTGGGCCACACCCGTGGCGCGGTCTTTGGCGATGCGCTGGCGAGCTTGCTGGATTTCGCAGGCTACGACGTGACGCGCGAATATTACATCAACGACGGCGGCGCGCAGGTCGATGTGCTGGCACGCTCGGTCTACCTGCGCTACCTCGAAGCCAATGGCAAAGAGGTGGCCTTCCCCGATGGCACATATCCCGGCGACTACCTGATCCCGCTGGGCGAGGCGCTTGCCAAGATGTATGGCGACAAGCTGGTCGACCAACCTGAGAGCGAATGGCTCGATCATATCCGCGACTTTGCGACCGATGCCATGATGAACCTAATCCGTGAGGATCTGGCGGCTCTCGGCGTTGAGATGGATGTCTTCTACAGCGAGAAATCTCTCTACGGCACCGGCCAGATCGAAGCGGCGATTGCCTCGCTCGAAGCCAAAGGGCTGATCTACGAAGGCGTGCTGGAGCCGCCAAAAGGCAAGAAGCCCGAAGATTGGGAACCGCGCGAACAGACGCTGTTCAAATCCACCGAACACGGCGATGACGTGGACCGCCCGGTCAAGAAATCCGACGGGTCCTGGACCTATTTCGCCCCTGACATCGCCTATCACTACGACAAGGTCAGCCGCGATTTCGACATGCTGATCGACATTTTCGGCGCGGATCATGGCGGCTACGTTAAGCGGATGAAAGCGGCTGTGTCGGCATTGAGCGATGGTCATGTGCCGCTCGACATCAAGCTGACGCAGCTGGTGAAACTTTTTAAAAACGGCGAGCCGTTCAAGATGTCCAAACGGGCAGGGACCTTTGTGACCCTGCGCGATGTGGTCGATCAGGTCGGCCCCGATGTGACACGCTTTGTCATGCTGACGCGCAAGAACGACGCGATGCTCGATTTTGATTTCGACAAGGTGCTGGAACAAAGCCGCGAAAACCCGGTGTTCTATGTGCAATACGCCCATGCGCGGGTGGCTTCGATCCTGCGCAAAGCCCAAGAGGCCGGGGTCGAGGTTGCCGATGCCACGCTGATGGATGCGGATCTGACCAAGCTTGACCATGATGCCGAGCTGGGCCTGCTGCGCAAACTGGCCGAATGGCCGCGTCTGGTCGAAACCGCCGCGCGCAGCAACGAGCCGCACCGGGTGGCCTTCTACCTCTATGAACTCGCGTCCGATTTCCACAGCCTCTACCACTTGGGCCGTTCCGAAGACGGGCTGCGTGCGTTGCAAGAAGGGGACGCTGCCACATCGCAGGCAAAAATCGCCCTGTCGCGTGCCGTTGCGATTGTAATTGCGGCGGGTCTTGGTATTCTTGGGGTCACACCGGCGCAGGAGATGCGATAACCGCACCAGCGCGCCGAAAACAGGCAACCCCATGACCAGACCCGCGTGGCGATGTATCACGCCGGGCAAAGAGGCAGAGATGGCAGATTTCACGTCTTCCCCGACGACGGCGGGCTATGCGCCCGATTCCGCGCATGGCTACGCAGTGGGCAGCGGGCCCAAGACCCTGACAACGCTCACCAATATCGCAGGCGCTGTGGTTTCCTTGGCGCTTGTCGCGGGGATTGGTGTTTGGGGCTACAAGCTGCTGGTGCGTGATGTGACCGGCATCCCGGTGGTCCGCGCCATCGAAGGCGAAATCCGCGTGCGCCCAGAAGAGCCGGGCGGCGAATTGGCACGCCATCAGGGCTTATCGGTCAATGTCGTTGCCGCCGAAGGCAGCGCCGGTCGCCCCGCAGATCAACTGCGCCTCGCGCCGCGTCAAATGGAATTGCAAGACGAAGACCAGCCCGTTCAAGTGGCGATGGTTGCCGCAAAGACACAGGGCAATGCGACCCCCGCCGTCGCCCATGAGAATGACGGCGACCTCATCGATGCCTCCGCCGCGATCCGCTCTGGCAATGTTCAAGACCTCGTGGCGCAGCTGACCAATGGTGTCGCACCGCTCTCCGGGGCGGGCGCCTCTGGTGATCCGGTCGATGCCGCCGTGGCGATGGCGCTGGCCGATACCTCCGTGCAGCCGAAAGTGGTCAAGGCCGTATTGAACGCGCCCGGCGTGCGCAACTCCCTGCGTCCGCGCCGCCGCCCGGCAGGCGGTGCCGTGGTGACACCCGCCGCAGTCCAGAGCAATCCGGTCGCAACCGTCGCCCAAGAGGTTGATCCCGCGGCCCTTCCCGCTGGCACCCGGATGGCCCAGCTTGGTGCCTTTGACAGCCCCGAGGTTGCCCGCGAACAATGGGACCGTTTGCAGGGCCGTTTCGGTGCCTATCTCGAAGGTAAGAATCGCGTTGTGCAAAAGGCCACCAGCGGCGGGCGGGTGTTCTATCGCCTGCGTGCCATGGGCTTTGACGACATCGCCGATGCGCGGCGTTTCTGTTCGGCACTTGTGGCCGAAAACGCGGATTGCATCCCGGTGGTGATGCGCTGATGCGCCCCTTCGGGGCCACGATCCTCGACGCGACGGGCCACCGGCTCAGCGTCGAGGAAAAAGCGTTCTTTCGTGACGTACGGCCCTTCGGCTTCATCCTTTTCGCCCGCAACATCGACAGCCCGGATCAGGTCCGCGCGCTATGTGATGAGATGCGCGAGGCGGCAGGCCATGAGGCTGTGATCACCATCGACCAAGAGGGCGGCCGCGTGCAGCGCATGCGCGCTCCGCAGTGGCGCGATTGGATGCCGCCCATGGAACTGGCCGCGCGCGCCGGGGAACAGGCGACGAAAGCCTTCACACTGATGTACCGGATCATCGCCCATGAGCTGTACAGCGTCGGCATCGACAGTAACTGTGCGCCACTGATCGATGTGGCGGGGCCCAAGACCCATCCGTTTTTGCGCAACCGGTGCTACGGCGAAACGCCGGGGCAGGTGGCCGAGATTGGCCGCGCTGTTGCCGATGCGCTGCTGGCCGGGGGCGTGCTGCCGGTGATGAAACATATGCCCGGCCATGGCCGCGCGACGCTCGACAGCCATCACAATCTACCCCGCGTGGATGCCCGCCGGATTGATCTGGAGGCGGTCGATTTTGCGCCCTTCCGCAGCCTGCGGGACCTGCCGATGGGCATGACGGCACATCTGGTCTATGACGCATTGGACGACACGCCCGCGACCCTGTCGTCAGAGGTGATGCGGATCATCCGCGATGATATCGGCTTTGATAACCTCGTGATGACCGACGATATTTCGATGAAAGCCCTGCAGATGACGCCGGCGGAAAGCACCCGTGCGGCCATTGCAGCGGGCTGTGATGTCGCGCTTTTTTGCAATGGATCGCTGGAAGAGCGCCGCGCTGTGGCCGAAGCCGCAGGCGAGATGACTACCGCCGCCCAGACCCGTGCCCTGCGGGCCATGGATGCGCGGCAAACCCCCGACGACGTTGACATCGACGCCCTCAGCGCCCAGCTTGAGACGCTTCTGGGCGGGGCATTGCATGGCTGACACGACATTCGAGGAAGACAGGGGCGGGGCCGGTGGCTCCGTGGCCGACCGGCTGGCCGCCGAGGCGTTCATCATTGATGTCGAAGGCTATGAAGGGCCGCTTGACCTGCTGCTGTCGCTGAGCCGGACGCAAAAAGTCGATCTGCGCAAGGTTTCGGTGCTGCAACTGGCGCGGCAGTATCTGGCCTTTGTCGAGCGTGCCAAAGAACTGCGGTTGGAACTGGCGGCGGATTACCTCGTCATGGCCGCATGGCTGGCTTTCTTGAAATCGCGCCTTTTGCTGCCGCCGGACCCCACCGAAGAAGGCCCCTCGGGCGAAGAAATGGCCGCGCATCTGGCTTTCCAACTTGAACGCCTGCAGGCGATGCGGGACGCTGCCGCTCGCCTGATGGCGCGGGATCAACTGGGCCGGGATTTCTTTGCCCGCGGCCAGACCCAAGAGATCACCACTGTCAAAAAGGTCACCTATACCGCGACGCTGCTGGACCTGATGCAGGGCTATGCGCGCACCCGCACGCGGGAGGATTTCCGCCCCTTTGTGATGGACCGCGACAAGGTCTTTACCATGGAAGAGGCGCTGGAACGGATGCGCGGGCTGATCGGCTATGCGGGCGATTGGGGTGATCTGAACAGCTACCTGCCCGAGGGCTGGGAAAGCGATCCTGAGCGCCGCCGCTCAGCGACCGCTGCGACCTTTGCGGCCTCCCTGCAATTGGTCAAAGAGGGGCATATGGAGATCCGGCAAAAAGAGATTTTCGCCCCCATCCAACTGCGCAAGAAGGATTGATGCGTGTCGGAAGAGATTGAAACGAAAGAAAAGAAACTGTTCGACGCGCCCTCGCTGGCCGAGCAGGAGCGTATGATCGAAGCCGTGCTTTTCGCCAGTTCCGAACCAATCACGCTGCGAGAATTGGAACAGCGGCTGCCGCGCGGCTCTGACGTGGGCGAGGCGATGGCCTTTCTGCGCCACCGCTATCAGGGGCGCGGCGTGCAGGTGATGAAAGTCGGCGACGCCTATGCTTTTCGCACCGCGCCGGACCTTGGCTTTTTGATGCATCGGGAAACGGTCGAGACCCGCAAACTCAGCCGCGCCGCGATCGAAACCTTGGCGATCATCGCCTATCACCAACCCGTCACCCGCGCCGAGATCGAAGAGATTCGCGGCGTGGCCGTGTCACGCGGCACGGTGGATCAACTGCTTGAGATGGAGTGGATCCGCTTTGGCCGCCGTAAGATGACGCCGGGCCGTCCGGTGACCTTTGTAGTCACGCAGGAGTTTCTGGATCACTTCGGTCTGGAAAGCGCGCGGGACCTGCCGGGGCTCAAAGAATTGCGCTCTGCCGGGTTGTTGGAAAACCGCCCGCCCGCCGGTCTGCTGCCCACCGTAGGCGATGGCGAGGACGAGCCAGAAACCACCGAAGGCCAGAGCGAGCTGTTCGAAGATTGATCGGGGCCGGGGCTGACTTCCGCCCCGCCGCCACTACATCAGTTTTGCTGATCCAAGGGAGAGGGCTGATGAAACCGATCGTCAATATGGTTCTGCGCCATGTCATACGCCGCTTAATGTCACGAGGTGCTGGCGTGGGAAAACGGCCTGCGGGCAAGGGCCGTTCGCGCGGGGGCACCGCTTTCAATGCGCGCAATGCGCAGCGGGGAGTCCGCTTGCTGCGCCGGTTTCTTCGTTCGCGGTAAGCGGTCAGACGGAGCGGAAATGCTTCGACAGTTTCAGACCCTGACCTTGGTAGTTGGACGCGATGTCAGCGCCGTAAAGCTGGCTGGGGATCTGCGCCATATGCTCATAGACCAAGCGCCCCACGACCTGCCCATGCTCCAGCACAAAGGGCGCCTCGTGACAGCGCACCTCAAGCACCCCGCGTGAGCCTGCACCACCTGCTTCGGCATGGCCAAAGCCCGGATCGAAGAAACCCGCGTAATGCACGCGGAACTCTCCGACCATTGCCAAATAGGGTGCCATTTCAGCGGCATAGGCGGGCGGGATCGTCACCGCCTCGCGGCTGACAAGGATATAAAACGCGCCCGGATCAAGGATGATCTGGCCATTGGTGCTGTGCACCTCTTCCCAATAGGCGGCGGGGTCGTAATGGCCGATCTTGTCGAGGTCGATCACCCCGGTATGCGGCTTCGCACGGTAGCCGACAAGGCTGGTGCCGGGCAGGCACAGATCGACGGAAAAGCCCAAGCCTTCGTCGATCACGGCAGTGCCGTCCACCAGTGGCGTGGTGTCATGCAGCGCGCGCAGGGCGTCATCGTCGAGCGTCGCATCCCCGCTGCCAAAGCGGATTTGATTCAACCGCATACCGGGGCGCACGAGCACCGAGAAGGAGCGGGGGCAGATCTCGGCATAGAGTGGGCCGGTATAGCCCGGCGCGATCCGGTCAAATTCGGTGCCGCCGTCGGTGATGGTACGGGTCAAGAGATCAAGTCGCCCGGTGGAGCTTTTGGCATTCGCCACGGCAGAGACGCCTTCGGGCAGGGCCAGCCGCTCCATCAGCGGCACCACATATACGCAGCCTTTTTCAAGCACGGCCCCGTCGCTGAGGTCGACGCGGTGCATCTCGAATTCTTCCAAACGATCCGCGACCTTGGCCCCGTGCCCCGCAAGGAAAGACGCGCGCACGCGGTAGGCGACATTGCCGAGCCGCAGGTCAAGGCTGGCGGGCTGGATTTGCGCCGAGGTCACCGCCGGATCGGCGGCAATGGCACCGCTGTCGATCATCGCTGCAATCTGCTGGTTGGGGAGCACCCCGTTCATCGCATTGGGCATCAAACGGGGCCTCTCAAATGACAAACGCCCGCGCGTTACCGGCGCGGGCGTTTTGTTGTAGTCGGTTGGTCGGGCTAGCAGGACTCGAACCTGCGACCTTCCGTCCCCCAGACGGACGCGCTACCAGGCTGCGCCATAGCCCGACTACGTGGGCTTCATACCCGATCTCGCAGGGGGCGCAAGAGGGAATTGCCAAACTTTTCATCGCGATTAGTAATTTGTTTCGGTGCCGGGTTCCGCGGCCATACGCGCGCGCAATTCGGCCAGATCCAGCAGCAAACCGGCGACCTGAGGTTGCACATCACGCGGAAGACGGTGGACACGGGCGCCAACGCTCAGCAGCCCCGGGCTGGCGGGAAAATCGGCTTCAGGAGTGAAATCAGGCAGATCGATGATCGCGGGTTTGGGCGTGTCGTCAACCTCGTCTTCTTGGGGTGCGGGTTCTGCGGGCTCAGGCGCGGGGTCGGGCGCTGCTTCGATTGCCTGTTCAGGTTCGGGAGCCAGTGGGCGTTTGAGAAAATCGGGGAGGCTGGCGTTTGATGCCGGTCCCGGCTTGGATGGTTCTGGCTCGGACTGTTCTGGCTTGAGCGGGATGGACACCGCCGGGGCGGGCTCATCCGCTGCATCAGCGGCAGGTTCATCCAAATGCGGTGCATCCGGCGTCGCGCTGTCAGACGGGGCCAGTGGATCAGGCGTGGCCCGTGGGTGGTCATCGGCGGGCGGCACGGGCGAGCGGCGCGGCATCGCCATAGGTGCGGCCTCCAGTGCCTTTTCGACAGGCGCCGCCTCCGCTGCGCTTGCGGGCTCTTCGACGGGCGCGGCGTTCTCATCCAGATCGGCGGCAGGCTCTGCCTCTTCGGCGTCTTCGTCCGAGACATTGGCCTCGGGCACGGCGTCAGACTTTGCGCCACCAAAGTTCAGAACAACCCCGGTTTCGGGGCGGATGATGTCAGGTTTGGGGGCGGGCCGAGGCTCCGCAAAATCCAGTTCATCAAGCGGGGCGGAGAGGGAGGACACATGGGTCATCCCTTCCTCGCGGAGGATCTTTTGGACGCCTTTTATGGTCAGCCCATCATCGTGCAGCAGTTTCTTGATCCCACCCAGCAACAGCATATCGGCCGGGCGGTAATAGCGCCGCCCGCCAGCCCGTTTGATGGGTTTCACTTGGGTGAACTTACTCTCCCAGAACCGCAGAACATGGGCCTGAATACCGAGCCAGTCAGCGACTTCGGAGATGGTGCGAAAAGCGTCCGGCGATTTGACCATGGGTCAGGACTTGTTGCCTTCAGCAACGCGGTCTTTCATCAAATGCGAAGGGCGGAAGGTCAGCACGCGGCGCGGGTTGATCGGAACCTCTTCGCCGGTTTTCGGATTACGGCCCACACGCGCGGTCTTGTCGCGTACCGAGAAGGTGCCGAAAGAGGAAATCTTGACCTGTTCCCCGTCGACCAGAGCGTCGGACATATGCTCAAGCACTGCTTCGACCAGTTGAGCACTCTCATTACGAGAAAGACCAACTTCACGAAATACAGCTTCGCTTAAATCCATGCGCGTCAATGTCTTGTTCGGCATTATATCCCCCATGCTTTCCAATAGCATATGCTGCTCAGAATTTTAGAGTCAACATCAATGCCCGGATCAAGCACGATTCGGCAGAGATTTTCCGCGTTAGCTCAGGGACTTACCAGCGCAGGACAACAGAGCCCCACGCCAGACCGCCGCCAATGGCTTCGGTGACGATCAGATCGCCCTGTTTGATCTGGCCGCGCTCACGGCCCACAGACAGCGCCAGCGGGATCGAGGCCGCCGAGGTGTTGCCATGGTCCTGTACGGTGACGACCACGCGCTCCATCGGCAGGTTCAATTTCTTTGCGGTGCCTTGGATGATGCGGATGTTGGCCTGATGCGGCACGATCCAATCGACATCTTCGGCGCTGACGCCGGCGCGGTCCATCGCGGTATTGGCGGTGGCGGCAAGTTTCTCGACCGCGTGGCGAAACACCTGATTGCCCTGCATCCGCAGATAGCCAGTGGTGCCGGTCGACACGCCGCCATCAACGTAGAGCAGATCACGGTAGCGCCCGTCAGAATTCAGATCCGTCGCGAGGATGCCCCGGTCGGACGGACTGTCGCTGCCGTCTTGCGCCTCAAGCAGCAACGCGCCTGCGCCATCGCCAAACAGCACACAGGTCGAGCGGTCGGTCCAATCCATGATCCGGCTAAAAGTCTCGGCTCCGATCACCAGCACATTGCGCGCCTGACCGGATACGATCAACGCATTGGCGTTTGCCAGCGCATAGACGAAGCCCGCGCAGACCGCCTGCACGTCGAAGGCAAAACCACTGGTCATGCCCAATTCGGCCTGCACCATGGTCGCGGCGGAGGGGAAGGTAAGATCAGGCGTGGAGGTGGCCACGACGATCGCATCAACGTCAGAGACATCGCGCCCGGCGTCTTCGAGCGCCTTGCGCGCTGCGGCGCTGGCCATGGTGGAGGTCGTCTCTCCTTCGGCGGCAAAGTGGCGCCGTTCGATGCCCGAGCGCGAGCGAATCCATTCGTCATTTGTGTCGAGGGTCGCTTCAAATTCAGCATTTTCCACGACACGGGCGGGCAGGTAGTGGCCACAACCAGTGACAACGGCGCGCAGGCTCATTTGACAGACTCCTCGGCTGGCAGCGTCGCGGCAACGCGGGCGGCCAGCTTGTCATTGAATTTATTCTGCGACAACTGCGCGGCGAGTTTGATCGCAGCAGAGATGCCGGTCGCATCGGCAGAGCCGTGCGATTTCACCACTGTGCCGTTCAGACCCAGAAAGACGCCACCGTTCACACGGCGCGGGTCGATCTTTTTGCTGAGGCGGCGCAGGGATGTATAGGCCAGCAGAGAGGCCAGCCGCGACAGAGGCGAATATTTGAACGCTTCGCGCAGGCGGTTGCCGATCATGCTGGCGGTGCCTTCGCCGGTCTTGATGGCGACATTCCCGGTGAAGCCGTCGGTCACGATGACATCTGCGCGGTTGCCCGAGATATCGCCGCCCTCAACGAAACCGACGAACTCAAACCCGGTAGCATCGCCTTGGGCCCGAATCAGATCGTAGGCTTCTTTGAGTTCAGTACGGCCCTTATGCTCTTCGGTGCCGACGTTCAGCAGACCGACGCGGGGGCGTTCCAGTTCCATGCCGTTGCGGGCATAGGAGGTGCCCATCAGCGCAAAACGCAACAGATCATCGGCGTCGGCGCGCACATCGGCGCCCACATCGAGCATCACGTTAAACCCCTGGGGGTTGGAAGACGGGTAGAGCACGGCAATCGCAGGGCGGTTCACGCCCGGCAATTTACGCAGCCGTATCATCGACATCGCCATCAGCGCGCCGGTATTGCCGCATGAGACAGCCACAGCTGCCTCTCCGCTGCGCACGGATTCGATGGCAGACCACATGGAGCTGTCTTTGCCGGTACGCACAACTTGGCTCGGCTTGTCGTCCATCGTGACGACATCCGTGGCGTGACGTATCTCGCAACGGCCCGACAACTCGCCACGTTTGGCGATCAAAGGCTCCAACTGATCGCGGGGACCATGCAGGATAAAACCGATGTCGGGATTTGCTGTCGCAGAAAGCGCACACCCGGCAACAACTGCTGCCGGGCCTTCGTCACCCCCCATCGCGTCGACCGAGATCAGGGTGTGTCCGGCTTTCGCGTTGGGGTGATCGGGCTGGGCCGTCATCAGTGCGAATGCCTCACTGCCTTAGAGAAAACCTTGGAAACAACCGTAGCTTATGCTGCGTCGTCTTCCAGGTCTACTTCTTCGGTCAGGGCGACAACTTCGGTGTCGTCATAGTGACCGCAAGCAGCGCAGATGTGGTGGGGGCGCTTCAGCTCACCGCAGTTCGAACATTCGTTCGGGTTCGCTGCGGACAGCGAATCGTGCGCGCGGCGGTTGTTGCGGCGGGATTTGGATACTTTATTCTGTTGGACAGCCATGTCTGGTGCCTTTGCCTTCGGGGTTGCTGACCTGCATGTGGCAGGCCGCAACCGTGTTTCAATTCGGACCCCGTTTCGGGCGTGACGACGCTTTAGGGCCGCAGCCGCGCAATGTCCAACCTTAATTCGGGTGAGGGCGGCAAAATAACGCGAATTCGCCGCGATGCAAGCGCGAATACCCGCGATTTTCCGCCTGTTTCTTTAGGTTTCGTCTTTCTTTAGCGCATCGCGCAGAGCGCCCAAGCCCGCAAAGGGCCGCGCGTCTTCGTCGGTCATCGGTTTTTGCCCGGGTTCGGCATGGACCATCTGGCCCAGTTCGACATCGCCCTTGCGGGGGTATTCCGGCACTTCCAGCGCCAGCGCCTCAATCATCACCTGCGCAGGGTCGATCCATTGACCCAGCGGTTCGGTGGTGTCGTCCTCGGGCATTTCGACCTCCTCCTCATCGGGGAGTTCGAAATCATGGACGAAGCGGCGGGTGATATGCGCGTCGATGCGCGTGGTGACGGATTCCAGCGTGACCACGCAGGGCTGCACCACGGTCGCGCCCAATTTCCCGTCAAGCTGCCAGTCTTGCTTGCCGAGGGGTTTGATGCTCCCTGAAAAGCTGAGTTTGCGCAGCGCGGAGAGGGTCAACTCCTCGGCGATCTGCGCCAGCGCCTCTGCCTCAGGGCGCAGCGCAAAGCCGTTTGGCTCCGTCTGGGACAGGTCAGCAACCCGTAGAGCGGTGGGCGTAGGTGATTTGCGCGACATGAGATCCGACTTTCGTTTCTTGTACACTTGGGGTGCCTTGGTGTATGCGAAATAAAAGCCATAATCCGTCAGGGCAAGAGGGCAGAGCAAATGCGCAAATCGAAACAGACCGGCAAGACGAGTCTCCGGCTCGCAGGTATGGGCCTTGCACTGCTTCTCACAGCCTGCAGCCCGCAGTATGAGAACCACGGCTATGTGCCGCCGCAAGACCAGCTTGAGCAGGTCGTCGTTGGCAGCGATACCAAAGAAAGCGTCGCCCAGAAGATCGGTGTGCCCACCGTTTCAGGTGTTTTGAGTGATGATAGTTACTATTACGTTAAAATGCGCAAACGGGCTCTGGGCTTTCTGGCCGCCAAAGAGATCGAGCGTGAAGTGGTGACCGTCAGCTTTAATGAGGCCGGTTTGGTGTCGAATGTCGAACGCTTTGGGCTGGAACGCGGGCAAGTTGTGCCGCTGTCGCGCCGCGTGACGACATCTTCCGTAGCCGATAACACCTTCCTGCGTCAGCTTCTGGGCAACATCGGCCGCTTTAGCCCCTCGGCATTCGGCAGCTAAGTTTCCCCCGGCATGTCCCGCCGGACGGTCGGCGGGGCAGCGGACAAGCGAAGGCGACCTCGCAGATGACCCATGCGCCCCCGGGCCGATATCTGACGCGCGAAGCCATCACGCCTGCTGACATTACCCGTGCGCAGACGCTTCGGGCGCAATGTTTTCAGACCGGAACCACCCCAGACAGAGACCCCTTCGACGCGGCTGCACGGCATTTTCTGGTCGAGGACCGCGCCAGCGGTACGCTGATCTGCTGCTTTCGCCTGACGCGGTTTCAGGGCACGAGCCTTGGCCAAAGCTATGCCGCGCAATTCTATGACCTGAGCCGCCTATACCGGATGGAGGGCGCCATGCTGGAACTTGGGCGCTTTTGCATCCATCCAGATTGGCACGACCCCGATATTCAGCGCCTCGCTTGGGGGCAGTTGGCGCGAGAGGTCGACCGCAGCGGTGCGGCGCTTCTGTTCGGCTGTTCCTCCTTTGCGGGCACCGATCCTGCCGCCTACCGCGATGCCTTTGCCCTGTTGAAACAGCAGCACCTTGCCCCGGCACACTGGCGGCCTGCCGCCAAAGCCGCGGATATCCACGCTTACGCCCGCGACAGCCATACCGCAGATCCCCGGCGCGCGCGCCAGCAGATCCCGCCGCTGCTGCGCAGCTATCTGGCGATGGGGGGATGGGTCAGCGATCACGCTGTGATCGACCGACAGATGAACACGCTGCACGTCTTTACCGGGCTTGAGATCGCCGCGATCCCGCCCAACCGCGCGCGGCTTTTGCGCGCATTGGCCTGACGCGGGCGCGCCTTTGGACATTGACCTTGCCCGCGCCGAGAGATAGCTGGCGGGCATGGCACGCGCACCCCTTTTACAACTCACCGACATTTCGCTGACCTTTGGCGGCGATCCTGTTTTCGAAGACCTCTCACTGGTGATTCAGACCGGCGACAGGCTGGCTTTGGTCGGCCGCAACGGCTCGGGCAAATCGACCCTGATGAAGGTCATGGCCGGGCTGGTCGAGCCTGACAGCGGTGCGGTGATTGCCGGGCCCGGCGTGTCGGTCGGCTATATGGAGCAGGAACCCGATCTTACGGGGTTCGAGACGCTTGGCGATTTCGCCGCACACGGTCTTGATCCGGGCGAGATGTACAAGGTCGAACGCGCGGGCGAGGGGCTGAAGTTCGACCCCGCACGCCCCGTCGCCACCGCTTCGGGCGGCGAACGCCGCCGTGCGGCACTGGCGCGGCTGATGGCCGAAGAGCCTGAGCTGATGCTGCTGGACGAACCGACCAACCACCTCGACATCGAAGCCATCGCTTGGCTCGAATCCGAGCTAAAGGGCACCCGCACGGCCTTTGTCATCATCAGCCACGACCGCGCTTTTCTGCGCGAATTGACCCGCGCGACCCTTTGGGTGGACCGCGGGGCCGTGCGCCGACAGGACATCGGTTTTGAAGGCTTTGAGGCTTGGCGCGATCAGGTCTGGGAAGAAGAGGACATGCAGCGTCACAAGCTGAACCGCAAGATCAAGGCCGAGGCCCGTTGGGCGGTCGAAGGTATCTCTGCGCGGCGCAAACGCAATCAGGGCCGGGTGCGGGCGCTTCAGGATCTGCGCGCCGAACGGTCGGCCCAAATCAAACGGCAAGGCACGGCGGCCATGGCCTTGGAGGCCGGGCCGAAGTCTGGCCGCAAGGTGATCGAAGCTGCGGGGATCGCCAAGAAATTCGGTGACAAACAGATCCTGCGCGATTTCTCGATCACTGTGCAACGCGGCGACCGGATCGCGCTGGTGGGGCCGAACGGCGTGGGCAAGACCACGCTGCTGAACATGCTGATCGGGAAAGAACAGCCCGATTCAGGCGAGATCAAGCTCGGCACTAATCTGGAGCTGGCACTTTTCGATCAGGCCCGTGCGCAGCTTGACGGGGACATGACCCTTTGGGACAGTCTGACCGGCGATCCTGACATGCGCGTTTCGGGCAAGGCTGATCAGGTGCTGGTGCGCGGACAGCCCAAACATGTGGTCGGCTATCTAAAAGAATTCCTCTTTGACGAGGGGCAGGCCCGCGCGCCTGTCCGCTCGCTCTCAGGCGGGGAAAAGGCGCGGCTGCTGCTGGCCAAGATCATGGCACGGTCCTCGAACCTTTTGGTGCTCGACGAGCCGACAAACGATCTGGATGTCGAGACGCTTGACCTGATGCAAGAACTCTTGGGCAACTACGACGGCACTGTGCTGCTGGTCAGCCACGACCGTGACTTCCTTGACCGTGTGGCTGCCACCACGATCGCCATGGAAGGCGACGGGCGTGCCACGGTCTATGCCGGCGGCTGGAGCGATTATCTGGCGCAGCGCGGGCAGGATGATTTTTCCGACAGCGTTGTAAAGTCCAAGCCCGGCAAGGCCGAGCCGAAAGCAGAGAAGAAACAAGCCGCTTCAGGTCTCAGCTTTACCGAAAAGCACCGGCTCGAAGCGCTGCCGGGTGAGATCGAGCGCCTTGAGGCGGAGATCGGCAAACTCGAAGAACTGCTCAGCGACGCTGAGTTGTTCACCCGTGAGCCGGTAAAGTTTCAGAAAGCCACCGATGCGCTGGTGCAGCGGCACGAAAAGCTGTCCGACGCCGAGGAAGAGTGGATGGCGCTGGAGGAAAAGGCGCAGGGTTAACCCCCCGCGTCTTTCAGGGCGATCTGCGGCCGGTATCCATTGCGGAAGGCGGCGACGCTGCTGGGCGGGGTGAGCAGGGTGACACAGCCCCAAGGACGTGGTTGCGCCGGGCCGTAGCCTGAGGGCCGATAGGGGTGGAAGGCATCGCCGAACAGCACCCCACTTTGGCCTGCGTGATCCAAGATGAAGGCCCCGTCCGGTAGATCGTGCACCTCCACGCCCGCTTGACGGCGCTGTTGAAAGACGCGCGGCACGGCGCGTTCGCTGTGCAACTGACGGTCAAGGGCCGCAGCAGGCCCCGACACATCGCAGCACGCCCGAAACCGCCGGTAATCCGCGGCGCGGCATTCCGCGCAGGGCCGGTGACCGGCAGCAAAGGCCACGGCCTCATCCAGAAAGAAAAGCTCGGTATAGTGACGCAGGGCCATCAACTGCCGCCGACGACCCTTGAAGCTGAGCACACAGCACACCCAATTCTTATGCGCCCAACGGCGTTTGTGGTGCAGACCGTTTTCATCGTGCAGGATACCGCGATTGCCCATGAACCCACCCCGCGCGGGGTGGGCGATGATCTCTCCATCGGGCTGGACGCGGTTCTGCAGCGGCATCAGCGCATCCGCAGCGCCCCATCAAGGCGAATAACCTCGCCGTTGAGATAGCCCATTTCAACGATGAACCCGGCCAACCGCCCGTATTCCGAAGGATCGCCAAGGCGCGGCGGGCTGGGAACATCCTTGGCCAGATCCGCTTGCACTTCTTCCGGCAGGCCCGCCAGCATCGGCGTCTTGAAGATGCCGGGCGCGATGGTCATCACGCGGATGCCGTCTTTGGCCAGATCCCGCGCCATCGGCAGGGTCATGCCTACGATCCCGCCCTTGGACGCGGCATAGGCGGCTTGGCCCTTTTGACCGTCGAAAGCGGCGATTGAGGCGGTGTTGATGATCACCCCCCGCGCCCCATCGTCTTCGGGAGTGTTCTTGGCCATGGCCACCGCTGCAAGCCGCGCCACGTTGAAACTGCCGACAAGGTTGATGTCGACCGTGCGCTGAAAGGCGTCCAAGGGGTGCGGCCCATCGCGGCCTGTGGTCTTGATCCCAAGCGCAATGCCTGCACAGTTCACCGCCGCCGTGATCCAGCCCATCTTTTCCTGAGCATGGCCCACCGCTTTTTGGACCGAAGCCTCATCCGTCACATCGGTCATGACGAAATGCCCGCCGATTTCCTTGGCCACAGATTCGCCCCGTGCGGCGTCACGATCCAGCAGGGTGACCTGTGCCCCCTGCGACGCAAAATAGCGCGCCGTGGCTTCGCCAAGCCCCGATGCGCCCCCGGTGACGATGGCGGCTGTACTGTCTAGTTTCATGATGGCTCCCCCCGATATGAACGCTTGTTCAGTTCAACACGAAGTCTCGCCCCATGCAAGCGATGCCGTTGCGGCGGGGGGCGGGGAAGGCCGTTGCCTTCCCCCCTTTGGCAATCAGCCGACCTGCACCAGCGCGTGGCGTTTCTTGCCCGCGCTCAGCTTGATTGGAGAGGACAGCGCGCTCGCATCCAGCATCATGCCCGCATCGGTCAGCGGCTGGTCATCGATCCGCGCGCCGTTCTCGGCAATCAGGCGCTTGGCCTCTTTGCCGGACCCAGCAAGGCCCGATTTCACCAGCAGTTGCACGATAGAGACGCCATCGCCCACATCCGCCGCCGAGAGGGTCAGGGTGGGCAGATCGCCGCCCACACCGCCTTTTTCAAAGACTTCGCGCGCTGTGGCTTCGGCATTGCGCGCCGCTTCTTCGCCGTGCAGCAGGCCGGTAACCTCATTGGCCAAACGCACCTTTGCCTCGTTGATCTCGGACCCGGCGAGCGCCCCCAGACGGTCGCATTCATCGACCGGCAGCTCGGTGTAGAGTTTGAGGAAACGGCCCACATCGGCGTCGGTGCAATTGCGCCAGAACTGCCAGAACTCATAAGGCGAAAGCATATCGCCGTTCAGCCAGACCGCGCCGCCCGCAGATTTGCCCATCTTCTTGCCGTCGCTGGTGGTCAAGAGGGGCGAGGTCAGGCCGTAAACTTCGCCGTCGATCACGCGTCGGGTGAGGTCGATGCCGTTGACGATGTTGCCCCATTGGTCGCTGCCGCCCATCTGCAGGATACAACCGTAG
Source organism: Sulfitobacter sp. HI0027 (assembly GCF_001634775.1). Lineage (NCBI taxonomy): Bacteria > Pseudomonadati > Pseudomonadota > Alphaproteobacteria > Rhodobacterales > Roseobacteraceae > Sulfitobacter > Sulfitobacter sp. HI0027. The sequence continues at coordinate 111,754 of NZ_LWER01000046.1, read as the reverse complement.
CGACGGTGAAGCTCCATAAAGTCATAGGCTTGGAGAATCATGTAGTTGAACTCAAGGAACGACAGCGATTGCTCGCGGTCCAGACGCGATTTTACGCTTTCAAAGCTGAGCATCCGGTTGATTGAGAAGTGCCGCCCGATGTCGCGCAGGAAATCGAGGTAGTTCAACTCATCCAGCCACTCGGCGTTGTTCAGCATCAGGGCACCTGTCTCGCCCTCGCCGTAATCGAGGTATTGGGCAAAGACCTGACGGATGCCTTCGATATTGTCGTCAATCGCCTCTGGCGTGAGCAGGGGGCGTTCATCCGACCGGAAGGACGGATCGCCCACCTTTGTCGTGCCGCCGCCCATCAGGGTGATCGGCTTGCCGCCGCATTTCTGCAACCACCGCAGCATCATGATATTGACCAGATGCCCCACGTGCAGCGATTTGGCCGTGGCGTCATAGCCCACATAGGCAGGGGCGGCGCCTTTCAGCAGGGCTTCATCCAACCCCTGATAATCGGTGCAATCGGCCAGAAAGCCGCGCTGCATCATCGTGTGGATGAACTCCGATTTGGGATGGTATGTCATGGTGACTTGCCTCAAAACTGTATTGCGGGGCAATCTATATGCGCACGAGCGGCAAAGGAAAAGGCCATGAATAGGGCCATGCACAGGCAACATGTCGGAACCGGTGTGGTAACGGCATTGGGAATGATGTCGGGCACCTCTTTGGATGGGGTGGACGCGGCTATTTTGCGCACCGATGGGCAGGACATCACCAGCTTTGGCCACAGCGCCTATCGCAGCTATGCGGCTGAGGAGCGTCGGTTGATTGCCGCCGGATTCGGCAAATGGCACGGGGCCGAGGTTGAGGCGGCAGCCCAAGCGGTTGAGGCCGCGCATCTGGCGCTGTTGGATGATCTGTTGAAAGATGAGCCCGGCGTTGAGCTTGTCGGTTTCCACGGCCAGACCCTTGCCCATGCGCCACGGATGCAGGGCACGCTGCAAGTGGGCGACGGGGCGCTATTGGCGCGCACCATCAACTTGCCCGTCGTCTGGGATTTCCGCAGCGCCGATGTCGAACTGGGCGGAGAGGGCGCGCCTTTGGCACCGTTCTTTCACCATGCCTGCGCGCGTTTTGCAGGGCGGGAGGGCCCGGTGGCCTTTTTGAACCTCGGCGGCGTGGGCAACCTGACTTGGGTCGATCCGCGCGTTGCGCGCCCAGAAGAAGAAGGCGCGCTGCTGGCTTTCGATACCGGCCCGGCAAATGCGCCGATCAACGATTTGATGCAGGCCCGCCTTGGCCAAGACTTCGACGAAGGCGGCAAACTGGCCGCGCGCGGCAGGGTGGAGCATGGCGCGTTGGAGCTCTTCCTTGCCGAGCCGTACTTTGCCCGCATGCCGCCAAAATCACTCGACCGGAATGATTTCGCAGAAATGGTGGCACTGGTCGGTGAACTGTCAGACGCCGATGCCTGTGCCACCCTGACCGCCATGTGCGCCGCTGGCGTGGCCGAGGCGATGCAGCACTGCCCAGCCCCGCCCGAGCGGGTCTATGTGACCGGCGGCGGACGGCATAACCCGGTTCTGATGCGCATGTTGGACGTGAGCCTTGATTGCCCCGTCGCCCCGGTGGAAGAGATCGGGTTGGATGGCGATATGCTGGAGGCACAGGCTTTTGCCTATCTCGCTGTGCGCGTGGCGCGTGGCCTGCCGACCTCATGCCCTAGCACGACCGGCGTGCGTGCAGCAGTGGGTGGCGGTACTGTCAGCCGAGCATAGCCGCGTTCAGGTAGGTCCGGCGCTTGCCGGTATGTCGGTCAGCGGCAGCTCAAAGAAGCAGATCGCGTCGCGTGTGAACTCGGGCATCGGTTGGTAGGCACCGCGCTCAATGAATCCCAATGAACTATAAAGCGCGCGGGCAGGGGCAAAGGCGATAGAGGTGTCGAGATAGACCTTCTCAAACCCATCCTCCCGCGCCTGATCGATCAGCCTTTGACAGATCGCGCGGCCCGCGCCGGTGCCACGGGCGGCATCCGTCACGAAGACGCGCTTGATCTCGCTCTCGGTATCGCTCAGCGCATGGGACATGCCGCAGCCCAGAGGGATGCCGTCCCGCTCGGCCAACAGAATGATGCCGCGCGGGCGGGCGTGTTCCTCGGCCAGACGGTCCATCAGGGCGCTGTATTTGTCGTGGGGATAGAAGGTCTCGACAATTCGCCGCTCGGTCGGGGCGAAGTTGTACAGAAAGTCACGGTAGGCCCAGCAAAGTTCAACCACCGCCGCGAGATCCGCAGCGGTGGCGACAGGACGAATATCAATTTTAGACATCAGCCGCGCAGGATCGAGCGGCCCGCGTATTGTGCGGTCTCGCCCAGCATTTCCTCGATACGGATCAACTGGTTGTACTTCGCCAGTCTGTCGGAACGCGCGAGCGAGCCGGTTTTGATCTGACCGCAGTTTGTCGCCACGGCAAGGTCTGCGATGGTGGCATCCTCAGTCTCGCCCGAGCGGTGCGACATGACGTTGGTGTAGCCCGCGCGATGCGCGATATCGACGGCTTTGAGCGTTTCGGTCAGGGTGCCGATCTGGTTGACCTTCACCAGCATGGAGTTGGCGCAGCCGCGTTTGATGCCGTCGGACAGACGCGCGGGATTGGTGACGAAGAGATCATCGCCCACCAATTGCACCTTGCCGCCCAAGACATCTGTCAGTGCCTTCCAGCCGTCCCAATCGTCTTCGGCCATGCCGTCTTCGATGGAGATGATCGGATAGTCGTTCACAAGGGCCGCCAGATAGTCGGCGTTCTCTTCGCTCGACAGGGTCTTGCCCTCACCGGAGAGGACATATTTGCCGTCTTTGTAGTATTCCGTCGCCGCGCAATCGAGGGCAAGGTACATGTCTTCGCCGGGCTTGTAGCCCGCTTTTTCGATCGACTTCAGGATGAAATCAAGCGCGTCGCGCGACGAGCTGATGTTGGGGGCAAAGCCACCTTCGTCGCCAATCCCGGTCGACAGGCCAGCGGCGGAAAGTTCTTTTTTCAGCGTGTGAAAGACTTCGGCGCCCATGCGCACGGCTTCGCGGATGTTCTCCGCGGCGACCGGCATGATCATGAATTCCTGAATGTCGATCGGGTTGTCGGCATGTTCGCCACCGTTGATGATGTTCATCATCGGCACGGGCAGGACGCGGGCGGTGGTGCCACCGACATAGCGGTAAAGTGGCTGCGTGCAGTAATCAGCGGCGGCTTTGGCGGCGGCCATAGACACGCCCAAGATAGCATTCGCGCCCAAGCGGGATTTGTTCTCGGTCCCGTCGAGTTCGATCATCATCTCGTCGATTTCGACCTGCTCGGTCGCATCAATGCCCACCAGCGCTTCCGCGATCTCGCCATTCACGGCGGCACAGGCTTCCAACACACCTTTTCCCATGTAGCGAGACTTGTCGCCGTCGCGACGCTCGTTCGCTTCATAGGCGCCAGTAGATGCACCGGAAGGAACCGCTGCGCGGCCCATTGTGCCGTCTTCGAGGATAACGTCGACTTCGACCGTCGGGTTGCCCCGGCTGTCGAGGATTTCGCGGGCGTGGATGTCGATGATCGTGCTCATGGGCTTTGTCCTCATGTTCGGGTTTGCAGCGGTTTACCCCGGCAGGCCCGGCTTGGAAAGACCGCGGCGGGGCCGGGGGGTGATTTTGCGTTCGCGCAGCAGGGTATAGACCCCCGAGGCGATGATGATCGCGGCCCCCACCAGCGTCAGCGTGTCGGGGGATTCGTCAAAGACCACGATCCCCGCGACCAACGCGAATAGCATCCGCATGTAACGAAAGGGCGTGACGAAGCTGACTTCGCCCACGCGCATGGCGGCCACGATGGCGTAATAGGCCATTACACCGATCACCATCGCCGCGGCAAGATAGACCACCTCGGCACCACCCGGCATCACGGCGGGGGTGCCAGCGGCCAGCATCAGGATCAACCCCGCCGGGACCAGCACGATAAAGGCAAGAAAGCTCAGCTGCATGGAACTGATGCTTTTGGGGACTTTACGGGTCGCCAGATCGCGCAGCGCAAGGCCGATGACACCTGCCACGGCAAAGAGCGACAGCGCGTTGAACCCCTCTAACCCCGGGCGGACGATCAGCAGCACGCCGAGGAAACCCACGACAATCGCGCTCCAACGGCGCCAACCGACAGGTTCTCCCAGAAACAGCGCCGCACCAAGGGTCACGGCCAGCGGGGTCGCCTGCAAAATAGCAGAGGCCGAGGAAAGCGGCGTCAGCACGATGGCGGTCACGAAACACAGGGTGCCCAGCACCTCACCCACAGCGCGCAGCAGGATCGGCCCGGTGAGCATATCCGCAGAGAACAACCGCCGCCCCTGAATGCGCAGGATCACGGCAAAGATCGCCCCGCCGCCCGCGCCCAACAGCGCGATGATCTGCCCCACGGGGAGGGCATCGCTCGTCAGTTTGACGAACATATCCTCAATGGCGAAACCGGCCATGGCCAGCACCATCAGCATCGCGCCGCGCAGATTGTCCATGTTATCGCCCTTTCACACCGGATATTGCCAATCGCCCATGAACCTTTTGCGATGAAAGGGCAAGAGCCCAAAATGCGCGTCATGCGTGTGGCTCTGGCGCCCTCCGCGGCAGAGTGCTAGCCATCATGCATGAGATGGCCCAGCCTTTCCCTTGCCCCGCGTGACACCGTGTTGACCCTCGCCGCCGGCGGTCTTGGCGCGTTGCTGTTTTGGTGGCTCAACGCGCCTGTCTATATGCTGCTGGGGCCGGTGATCGCGGTGAGTGGTCTGGGGCTGGCCGGTCTGCGCACGGCAGTCGACCCGCGGCTGCGGGATGCCTGTTTCGTGGTGCTGGGCATCGCTGTCGGCGCGGGATTTAACCAAGATGCTGTCAACGCCATGGTGCGCTGGCCGCTGGCCTTTGTGTTTATGACTGGGGTGATCTGGGGGATTATGGCCGTCTGCCGCTGGATGCTGGCGCGGTATTTCGGTTTCGATGCACGTTCCGCGCTTCTGGCCTCGGCTCCGGGGCATCTGAGTTTCGTCATGGCGATTGCCAGCGACGGAGGCTCTGACGTGCCGCGGATTTCGATCACCCAGTCGGTCCGGCTTTTGGCATTGACCATTGTCGTGCCTTTTGCCGCTTTGCTGATGGGCGTCGATATGACCGGCAATATCGCTCCGGTGGGCGCGGGGATGGGGGTGCTTTCAATCTTCGTGATGATCTTTGCGGCCGTGGTTGTAGGGCTGATCTTTGCCCGGCTTTCGGTGCCCGCACCACTTTTGATGGGGGCGATGGTGGTCTCTGCCATCGCGCATCTGACCAAGTTGGAGACCGGGGTGCTGCCGGGTTGGCTGACCCTTATCGCCTATCTGGTGCTGGGCTGCCTGATCGGCACGCGGTTTTCTGGCATCACGCCCGCACGGTTTGCCAGCGGCCTTGGCGCGGGGCTGGCGATTGCCGGCGTGGCCGTCGGGCTGGCGGGGCTGGGTGCTGTGCCTGTGGCTTGGGCGCTTGGCATGCCGCTGGGCCATGTGTTGGTGGCCTTCGCGCCCGGTGGGCTTGAGACGATGATCGCGCTTGGCGCGGTGCTGGCCGTAGTGCCGGGGTTTGTCGCCGCCTGCCACATCATGCGGCTGGTGGTGCTGAGCGTGCTGTTGCCCGCCATGCTGTCGCGCGTGGCGAAGCAAGAACAGCGCGCCGCCGAATGACCCCGCTCTAGCTTTTCAAGCGAACCATGAGCCGATTGCCTGTCTTTCGGGTTTCCAATGCCTTCAGATCAGCCGCTAAGGCGCTCAGTTTGCCATGGCCGTATGTCCGGCTGTCAAAATCCGGATGCGCAGCCTGTATCGTCTGGCCGATCTGGCCGAGATTGTACCAATCGTCCTCAGTGTCGATCTTATCCATCGCGGCTTTGAACAGGGGCAGGGCGTCGGCCACTTTGGCGCTGGCGCGGGACGTCGTGTCCGGCTCCGCGCCGTCGAGGTTTTCAATTAGAATGAAGCGGTTATAGACGTTGCGCAGCGAATCGTGGGTCTTCTTTTCGCCGATGCCGATCACCGTCACCCCATCTTCGCGCAGACGGTTCACCAGCGCGGTGAAGTCACTGTCGGACGAGACGATCACGATGATATCGAAGCGGCGGCTGTGCAGAATGTCCATCGCCTGAATGACCAGTCCTATGTCGCTGGCGTTTTTGCCCTTGGTGTTCGCGGTTTCCTGATGGGCCACCAAGCCCAACTCGCGGATCGGCGCCTTCCATCCTTTGAGGTGGTCATTCGACCAATCGCCATAGACGCGGCGCAGGGCGGGCTCTCCGATGGTTGTGACCTCCCGCATGATGGCTGCGGCATGTTTGGCCGGGACATTGTCGGCGTCGATCAACACGGCCAGCAGGGGGCGGTCACGGTCGGTCATGGGTCATCCTTCTTGATTGGCACACCATAGAGTTCCATCCGATGCCCCTGCAGTTTGTAACCCAATTTACGCGCGATCCGTTCCTGAAGCTCTTCGATTTCGGCGTCGACGAATTCGATCACCTCGCCGGAATTCACGTCGATCAGGTGGTCGTGATGTTCGCGCTGCGCATCTTCATAGCGCGCCCGGCCATCGCCGAATTCTAACTTGTCGAGGATGCCTGCCTCTTCGAACAATTTCACCGTGCGGTAGACCGTGGCGATAGAGATGCCGCTGTCGATCTCAGTGGCGCGGGCCAGCAATTCCTCGGCATCGGGATGGTCGTCGCTGTCGTGAATCACCTGCGCGATGACCCGGCGTTGACCTGTCATGCGCAGGCCCATGGCCTCGCACCGTTTGATGATCGGGTTGCGCATCGTTTCGCCCTTCGTCCGTCGGACCACGTTCCTAACATTCTAGCGCGGCCAGACGCCACCGCAATTGAACCCTGCCGGTTGACTTTTGCCCGCGCACCGCCCATGTGGGGGTTAAGCGAAGCCTTCTGCCGCGTGAGCAGTATCAGCGCCAAGTCCCATAAGGGGCCTCTGGGACGCTGACGACAAGGCCCGCCGATGTTCCCAAAATCACGCGTGGGGCCAAGCGCGACAGACGGGTGTGAGGCATGTGGCCTGCGCCCGCGATCTGGCTTGCGCGACCCCGTGGCGCCTGAATTGGGCGCGGCGACTAAGGATGGCGCGCGCCCCCGCGTGCCGGAAAGTGAACGAATGAGCGATTTTGACATGATGGGCCTGCCAAAGAACTTGGTGGCCCGGTTGAATGAAATGGGTCTGAAAGATCCAACCCCGATCCAGCGCCAAGCAATCCCCCAAGCCATGAATGGCCGTGACGTGATGGGCCTTGCCCAAACCGGCACGGGCAAGACAGCGGCCTTTGGTGTGCCGCTTATCGCACAGATGATGGAGCTTGAAGGCCGTCCCGCGCCACGCTCCGTGCGCGGGCTTGTCTTGGCCCCGACACGCGAGCTGGCCCAACAGATCGCCGTGAACCTGCGCGGCTATGCCGAAGGCACGCCGATCAAAGTGGCGATGGTTGTCGGCGGTCAGTCGATAAACACCCAGATCAAGCGTCTGGAGCGCGGTGTCGATCTCTTGATCGCCACGCCGGGCCGTCTGCTGGACCTGCTGGACCGCCGCGCGGTGAAGCTCGACACGACGACCTTCCTCGTGCTGGATGAGGCCGACCAGATGCTCGACATGGGGTTCATCCATGACCTGCGCAAGATCTCGAACCTGATCCCAAAAGAGCGTCAGACGATGCTGTTCTCGGCGACCATGCCCAAGCTGATGAACGAGATCGCCAACAGCTATCTTAGCAGCCCGATCCGCATCGAGGTCTCACCTCCGGGCAAGGCGGCGGACAAGGTGACGCAAGAGGTTCACTTCATCGCGAAGGCCGAGAAGACAGAGTTGCTGAAGGAACTGCTTGCCAAGCACAAAGGCGAGCGGGCGTTGGTCTTTGGCCGCACGAAACATGGCTCGGAAAAGCTGATGAAGACGTTGGTCAAAGCCGGTTTCGACGCCGCCTCGATCCACGGCAACAAAAGCCAAGGTCAGCGGGACCGGGCGATTGCGGGTTTCAAAAATGGCGACATCACCGTGCTGGTGGCCACCGATGTGGCGGCGCGGGGTTTGGACATTCCGGATGTGAAACACGTCTACAACTTCGACCTGCCGAACGTGCCCGACAACTATGTGCACCGGATCGGTCGGACCGCGCGGGCGGGCAAGGACGGCGCTGCCGTGGCCTTCTGCGCACCGGATGAAATGGGCGAGTTGAAAGCGATCCAAAAGACCATGGGCATCTCGATCCCTGTGGCTTCGGGCCGTCCTTGGGAAGTGATTGATGAGCCGTCCAAACCCAAAGGCCGTGGCCGTGGGCGCGGTGGCCGTCCCGGTGGCGGCGGTGGGCGTCCCGGTGGTGGTGGCGGCGAAGGCGCTGGCAAGCCAAGCGGTGGTCGTCGCCGTCGGCGCGGTGGCGGCGGCGGGAAGCCGGGCGGCCAGCAGGCAGCCTAAGCCGACACTTAGAAGTTGAACGACCCAATGGCGTGCTGTGACAACCACAGCGCGCCATTGACTTATCCGACCCGCGTGGCTGCGGTCTTAGCGGTGCTTTTAGGCTGGCTGATCCTGTCGCAAGACATCGGGCTCACCGTTTGGTTCGCCCTGCTGCTGGTGGCGACGGGGATGCACCTGATCAACCGCAAACCCCGGCGTCGTTAGGCTCAGGTGCCGCAGAAGGTCGCCGGGACGATCTCATCTTCGGTCGGCGGGCGCTGAAGCTCGGGATCGGTCTCTTCAAAGGGCGTCGCCAGCGCTGTCATCAACCGCTTGAACGGGGCCATGTCGCCCGCAACGGCGGCTTCGATCATCTGCTCAATCCGGTGATTTCGCGGGATCACGGCAGGGTTTGCCGCTCGCATGACCGCCTGCGGGGCCGGCTCATCCTTGATCCGGCTGCGCCAGTTTTCGGCCCATGTGTCAAAGGCATCGCGGTCGGTGAACTGATCACGCGCTTGCTCGGTCCCAAGGGCGCGGAACGTGTTGGTGAAATCCGCGCCGTCCGTTTGCATCAGGCTCAGCAGTTCATTGATCAAATCAACATCCTCGGGCCTGGGGTTAGAGATGCCGAGTTTGGCCGCAAAACGGCGAAGCCATGCGGCTTCGATCAACTCGGGCATGTCATGCACGATTTCGGTGGCGTCTTCGACGGCAGTCTCTTTGTCGTCCATCTGCTGTAAAAGCGAGGTCGCCAGTTGCGCCATGTTCCACACAACGATCTGCGGTTGATTGCCGTAGGCATATCGGCCCTGCCGGTCGATGGAACTGAACACACGGCCCTGATGAAACGCATCCATAAAGGCGCAGGGGCCATAGTCGATCGTCTCGCCCGAGATGCTGCAATTGTCGGTGTTCATAACACCGTGGATAAAGCCGAAGGACATCCATTGCGCCACCAGTTCCGCCTGCGCGGCACAGACCGTGCGCAGAAGGTCAAGCGGACCCTCGGCATCGGGATAATGCCGCGCAATGGCATAGTCGGTGAGGGTTTTGAGCGCCTCCGTCTCTCCGCGATGGGCGAAGACTTGAAAGGTGCCGACGCGCAGATGGCTTGCGGCGACGCGGGTGACAATGGCGCCGGGCAGGGGCCCGCTTTCGCGCAGGATCGGCTCCCCGGTGGCAACGACGGCGAGGGCCCGGGTGGTCGGCACGCCGAGCGCATGCATCGCCTCGCTGATCAGATATTCGCGCAGCACCGGCCCAACCCAAGCGCGGCCATCGCCCATACGGGAATAGGGCGTCGGGCCGGAGCCTTTTAGCTGAATGTCACGGCGCTTGCCGACGCTGTCTATGACCTCACCCAGCAGGATTGCACGGCCATCGCCAAGCTGCGGGTTGAAGTTGCCGAACTGATGCCCGGCGTAAAGCTGCGCCAAGGGGGCCGCCCCTGCGGGCACCGCATTGCCGCCGAAAACCTGGGCGCGGGTCTTTGCATCGCCGCCTTCGATACCCAGCGACGCCGCCAGATCGTCGTTCCATGCCAAGAGCTTGGGCTCTTTTACCGGCGTCGGGTCGAGCCGGGTAAAGAACCCCTCAGGCAGGGTGGCATAGCTGTTATCGAAAGGAATACGCATCACAGTTTCCGAGACATAAGCATGTAATCCTCGCGGGGGCGGAAGCCCGCACGGGTGTAGACTTTGAGCGCCGCTTTGTTGGTGCGGTCCACCTCAAGATGGATGGCGCGCAACCCGCCTGCGGCAAGCGCCCGTGGCAGAGCGATCAGCGCTTCCGAGGCAATGCCGCGCCCCCGCACGCCGGGACGGACGTAGATTTCATCAATGATGGCGTCCAGCCCGCCGAATTCAACCGACCAGCCGAAACAGATCACCACATAGCCAATCGGCGCGCGGGGCGGGCCGATCAGATAGGCGGCGCCATGGGGGATCCCCTCCAGCAGCGGCGCCAATCCGTTGCGGCGCTGCTCATCAGTCATCTCAATGCCCGCTTCGGCATGAAAGGCCGTGACCAGCCCGACCAATTTATCAAGATGCTCAGGCGCGCCGAGGGTGAGATGTGCGCTCATAGACGGGCCAGCCTTTCGGTGAGCAGCGCAAAGAACCCATCGGCATCAAGGTCGCCCACGAAAAGTGCGTTGGGCGCGCGGTCGGTCACGCCCCACCAGTCGGCCACGGTCATGCCCATGGTCAGCTCTGACTGGGTCTCGATCTCGACGTTGATGTGGCGGCCTTTGAAAAGGTCGGGGTTGATCAAATAGGCGGTCACGCAGGGATCATGCAGCGGCGCGCCTTCGGAGCCGTATTTTTCCTTGTCGAACCGCTCGAAGAAATCGGTCATCTCGGCCACGGCGACGCCCACCGGCGTGCCAATCGCGCGGAAGGCATCGTTGCGTGGTTTGGTGACCAGTGCCTTGTGAGTCACGTCAAGCGGCATCACGACGATGGGAATTCCAGATTTAAACACGATATCAGCAGCATGCGGGTCGACGTAAATGTTGAACTCGGCCGTGGGGGTGATGTTACCCCCCTCGAAATAGCCGCCGCCCATCAACACGATCTCTTGCACCTTTTCGGCGATATCGGGCGCCTTTTGCAGGGCGGTTGCGATATTGGTGAGCGGGCCCAAGGGGCAGAGGGTCACGCTGCCTGCGGGATGGGCGCGGAGCTGTTCGATGATGAAATCGACCCCATGGCCCTCGGCCAGCGGCATGGTGGGGTCGGGCAGGTCGGGGCCATCTAGGCCGGTCTTGCCATGCACATGTTCTGCCGTCACCAAGTCACGGCCCAGTGGGCGGTCGCAACCGGCAAAGACCTTTACATCCCGGTGCCCCGCCAATTCACACACGATCCGCGCGTTTTTCGAGGTGAGATCCAGCGGCACGTTGCCCGCGACACAGGTTATGCCCAGAACGTCGATCTCTTCGGGGCTGGCCAGCGCAAGGAGGATCGCGACGGCGTCGTCCTGTCCGGGGTCGGTGTCGATGATGATTTTGCGCGGGGTCATGGGCTTACTTTCGTCAAATTGCTTGGGGCAGAGCCTTGCCGGAGGCTCATGTCTTTGTCCAGCCGCAGGCCCGGCGATTAGCCGCGTTCCGCCAGTTTCACCGCATCCCAAAGCGCATCCATCTCGGCTAGATCACTGTCTTGCGGGGTTTTGCCCATGGCCGCGAGCCGGGCCTCAATGCCCTCGAAACGCCGGGTGAATTTGGCATTGGCGGCGCGCAGAGCGGCTTCGGGGTCGAGCCCAAGGTGGCGGCCCAGATTGGCCATGACAAAGAGAATATCGCCGTATTCCTCCTCAACCTCGGCCTGCGAAAGCGTATCTTTCGCCTCGACCAATTCGGCGGCCTCTTCGGTGATTTTGTCCAGCACCTGTGTCGTCTCGGGCCAATCAAAGCCGACCCGCGCTGCACGTTTTTGCAGCTTCATTGCGCGCAACAGAGCAGGCAGGCCAATCGCCACCCCGTCCAGCGTGCCACCCTGTGCTTTGCCAGCGCGCTCTGCGGCTTTGATCTTTTCCCAGTCGGCGGTCTGCTGTTCGGCACTTTTGTCGCGAGATTCGTCGCCAAAGACATGCGGGTGGCGCGCCACCATCTTATCGCTGATGTTGCGCACCACAGATTGAAAGGAGAAATGCCCCGCTTCTTCGCCCATGGCCGTGTGATAGACCGATTGCAGCAGCAGATCGCCCAGTTCGCCCTCAAGTTCCGCCCAATCGCGACGGGCAATGGCATCGGCAACTTCATAAGCCTCTTCAATGGTATAGGGGGCGATGCTATCGAAATCCTGTTCGATGTCCCAGGGGCAGCCGGTGTCGGGATCACGCAGGCGGCGCATGATTTCAAGCAGCCGTTCAATGCCCGCATCGGAATCGTGAATGAGATCGGCTTTTGTGTTGTCCGGCATTGCAGGCCCCGTATGTCTGGTGTCAGATGCACCCTGACCAAACCAACCCCAAGGAGTCCAGCCCATGCCCGTGGTAAACCGCATCAATGCCTTTGCGGAGGATATGACAGCGTGGCGGCGCCATTTGCATAGCATCCCTGAGTTGGATCTGGAATGTCATGAGACGGCGGCCTTTGTCGCCGAACGGCTGCGGGAATTTGGCGTCGATGAACTGCACGAAGGCATCGCGACAACCGGTCTGGTTGCCATCGTCAACGGGCAGGGCGCAGGGCCGACGATCGGCCTGCGCGCCGATATGGATGCCCTGCCCATACATGAAGCGACGGGCAAGGACTACGCCAGCACCCGCATGGGCAAAATGCACGCCTGCGGACATGACGGGCATACCACGATGTTGCTGGGGGCCGCGCGTTATTTGGCCGAAACACGCAATTTCTTGGGCCGAGTGGCGCTGATCTTTCAACCTGCTGAGGAGGCCAGCGGCGGCGCTGGTATTATGGTCGACGAAGGCATCATGGAGCGGTTCGATATCGCGCAGGTCTACGGCATCCACAACATGCCCGGGTTGGACGAAGGCGCGTTTTTCACCACCCCGGGGCCGTTCATGGCAGCGGTGGACGAGTTTCACATTCACATCAAGGGCAAAGGCGGCCATGGCGCGATGCCCCATGACACCCGCGATCCTGTGGTGGCGGCCTGCGGCATCGCCACAGCGATCCAGACCATCGTCAGCCGCAATCATCTCGCCTCGCAGGATTTGGTGGTCTCGGTCACGCAAATCCACACCGGCAGCGCCGATAACATCATTCCAGAGACCGCCTATATCAACGGAACCGTGCGCACCTTTGACCGCGAGGTGCAGGAGATGGTGATGCGCCGCATGCAGCAGATCGTGGACGGGCAGGCGGCAAGCTATGACGTTTCAGCCGAGCTGGTCTATGAGGTCGGCTATCCCGCCACGGTCAACGATCCCGCCAAGACCGAAACCGCCATCGCGGCGGCAAGCGAAGTGGTGGGCGCGGACCGCGTGCATGGCGACTATGGCCGCGAAATGGGCGCGGAAGATTTCAGCTTTATGCTTGAAAAACGCCCCGGTGCCTATCTGTTTCTCGGGACCGGTAAGGGCGCGGGGCTGCACCATCCGGAATACGACTTCAACGACGAGATCGCGCCGCTCGGCGCATCCTTTTTCGCCCGTATCGTTGAGCGGGCACAGCCAGCAGGAGGCAAGTAATGGCACTGGAAGACGCGGCCAAACAGATGGATATGGCCTTTACCCGCGAGGACCTCAAAGGGCCGAGCTATGAGTTGACCTTTGGCGGGGCAACCTCTTTCCTGCGACGTAAATACACCAAGGATCTGACCGGTGTGGACATCGCGGTAACCGGCGTGCCTTTTGATCAGGCCGTCACCAACCGCCCCGGCACCCGCCTTGGCCCCCGCGCCATCCGCGAGGCGAGCGCGCTGCAAGCGCCCGACGCGCCCTATGGCTGGGATTTCGATGTGCTGAGCGAGTTTGCCATCGCTGATTATGGCGATCTGGCTTTCGACTATGGCCATGTCAGCCAGTTTCCGGCGGCACTCACCGCGCATATCAAGACCATTCTGGATGCCGGTGCGGCCTCGGTCGTGCTGGGCGGGGATCACTATATCTCCTTCCCGATCCTCAAGGCCTATGCCGAAAAATACGGGCCGATCAGCCTGTTACAGTTCGACGCTCACACGGACACATGGCAAGACGATGACATGGACCGGATCGATCACGGCACCATGTTCTACAAGGCCGTGAAGTCCGGTATCGTCGATCCCGCGACCAGCGTGCAGGTCGGCATCCGCACTACCAACGAAGACACGATGGGCGTCAACATCATCGACGCACGTGAGGTGCATGAAAAAGGGCCGCAGGCGACCGTGGCAAAGATCAAGGAGATCCTTGGCGATCGTCCTTGCTATCTGACCTTTGATATCGACGCGCTTGATCCGGCCTTTGCCCCCGGCACCGGCACGCCGGTCTGGGGTGGGCTGACCTCGGCGCAGACCTCGATCATGCTGCGCGATCTGGCCGGGATCAACATCATGGGCGGCGACGTGGTTGAGGTCTCTCCGCCCTTCGACACCACAGGCGCGACGGCGATCGCGGGCGCGCATGTCGCGACCGAGATTCTGTCGTTGCTGGGCCACCGCATGAGAACCGCGTGAGCGAAGGCCACAACATCATCGGGCGACCCTCAGGCTGGGGGGCCGCCCACCTGACCGCGACCACCTGCGTCGCCTCAAATCGCCGACCTTTGAAAGGTGCTTAAAATGCTGTTCTGGATCATCGTGATCGCCCTCGTCGCCTTGGTGGCCTATGTCCGATTTGCGCCAACCGATACCGCGCGTTGGCATGTTCAGGCCGAAGGGCAGAAGATGGGCAAGACACAAGGCACAAACAGCTATATCTGGCGCGCACCGGTTGACGGCGACGGGCAAGAGACCTTGGCGCAGCTTGACCGTGCCATCATGCAGACCCCGCGTACCGAGGTCGTCGCCGGATCACTGGTCGAGGGGCAGGTCACCTATGTTACCCGCACCAAATTGATGGGCTATCCAGATTTCACCACCATCGGCGTCTATGGCGCTAATCCGCGCTACGTTGAGGTCTATGGCCGCTCGCGCTTTGGCCGGTCAGATCTGGGGGTCAACGCCAAGCGGGTGAACGGATGGCTCGATCAGATCGAGGCGCGATGACAGGCAGCCTTGCTGCACCTCGCGCCACATCGGCACGTTGAGCGACATCTGGCACTGGGCCATGAACATGCGGCCACCGACCTGCAGGCAGATGGTTTCACCCAGTTCCACACGGGCGCCGGTGCTGTTGGTGCAATAGCAATCAATCGTCTTGCCGCCCGGCGCTTTGACATCCGCAAGGGCAGGGTGCAGGGCCGTCAGGGCCACAAGGCAAGTGAGCGGCATGATGCGTTTCATAGCCCATGATAGCATAAGCCGCCTCTTGACCAAAGCATTTGCATAAGCGACAGGAACCTCATGATCCCGATGCACCGCCTCGCGCAAATCTCGCAACGCTTCCAGTTTCTGGAGGCCAGCATGTCTGCGGGCTCCGATGGGGCCGATTTTGCAGCCCTCGCCAAGGAATACAGCGATCTCAAGCCGGTGGTGGATCAAATTGATCTTTACCAGCAGCTTCAGCGCGACCTTGAAGAAGCCGAGTTGATGCTGAAAGACCCCGAGATGGCCGAGCTTGCCCGCGAAGAACTGCCGCGTCTGCGGGCACGTCTGCCGGAGGTGGAGCAGGGATTGCAGCTGGCGCTTCTGCCGCGCGATTCCGCCGATGCGAAACCCGCGATGTTGGAGATCCGCCCCGGCACTGGCGGAGATGAGGCGGCGCTGTTCGCGGGCGACCTGTTGCGTATGTACCAACGCTACGCCGAAGCGCGGGGCTGGGGGTTCGACCTGATCGAAAGCCAGATGACCGAACTTGGCGGCGTGAAAGAGGTTGTGGCCCATATCACCGGGCAGAACGTTTTTGCCCGGCTGAAGTTCGAGAGCGGCGTGCACCGGGTCCAGCGCGTGCCCTCGACAGAAAGCGGCGGGCGTATCCATACCTCGGCAGCCACCGTGGCGGTGCTGCCCGAAGCCGAGGACGTGGATATCGAGATCAACGCCAATGACCTGCGGATCGATACAATGCGCTCCTCGGGTGCGGGCGGCCAGCACGTTAATACCACCGATTCCGCCGTGCGCATCACCCATATCCCAACTGGGATCGTGGTGACCTCATCCGAGAAATCCCAGCACCGCAACCGCGACAAGGCAATGCAGGTGCTCAAAGCGCGGCTCTATGACATGGAGCGCAGCCGGATCGACAGCGCACGGTCCGCCGACCGCGCGGCGCAGGTGGGCACGGGCGACCGGTCCGAGCGCATCCGGACCTACAACTTCCCACAAGGGCGGATGACCGATCACCGGATCAACCTCACTCTGTACCGGCTTGAGGCCGTGATGCAGGGCGATCTGGATGAGATCGTCGATGCGCTGACCGCCGACGCCCAAGCGCGGCAATTGTCGGAGATGGAGGGGTGAGCCCCCAGACCGCGGCCCAAGCCATGGCCGCCGCGGCTGGGCGGCTCCGGGCGGCGGGCGTGCCCGATCCGGCGCGGGATGCGCGGCTTTTGTTGGCCCATGCCGCCGCCGTGGATGCCGCCCGCGTGACCCTGATCGCGCCCGAGGAAATCGCCCCCGAGGTCGCCGAACGCTTTGAGCAGCTCATCGCCCTGCGGGCCGTGCGGGTACCGGTCTCACAACTCATTGGACGGCGGGCATTCTATGGCCGCGACTTTGCGATCAGCCGCGATGTGCTCGACCCGCGGCCTGAGACGGAAACCCTGATTGATCTGGCCCTCGGCAATGATTTCTCCCGCATTCTGGACCTTGGCACCGGGTCGGGTTGTATCCTCGTTACCCTGCTGGCCGAGAGGGCGCGCGCGACGGGGCTGGGCGTTGACCTTTCCGAAGCTGCCTGCCTTCAGGCCAGCGCCAATGCGGTGCAGCATGGGGTGGCCGAACGGGCCGACATCCGTCAATCCGATTGGTTCAGCGCCGTTGATGGGCGCTTTGATCTGATCTTGTCGAACCCACCCTATCTGGCTGCCGATGAAATGGCTGCGGTCTCTCCGGAACTGCGTCAGCACGAGCCAGAGATGGCGCTGACCGATGGGCAAGACGGGCTGAGCATCTACCGCATCATCGCCGCCGAGGCGCAGGGCTATCTCACGCCTGAAGGCCGGGTCATGGTCGAAATCGGCTGGCAACAGGGTGAAGCGGTGCAGGAAATCTTTGCCGCCGCAGGCTGGGGACGGGTGACGCTGGCGCATGATCTGGATGGGCGGCCAAGGGTCGTTTCAGCCGATAAACCGGCGTGAAAACGCGAAAAATCCGCCATTTGGCAGGCCAAGCGGCAGTTTCTTCTTGCCCAAGCCTGTCTGGCATGGTTAGTCAGGGGTGTTGCAGCGGTGGATGCCATAGGCGGTCCCGCGCGGCACTATGCCCAACATATCGCTTAGGCCGGGTTCAAGACGTGCTTTGCACCCCCCGGTGAACGACACACAGCACACAAGGCTGACATCATTCCATGAATTCTCCCAGATCACGCTCCCGGTCGAAGAATAACCGCAAACGCTCGTCGCAAGGTGGCGGCGGCAATGTCGTCAACCGTGTTTTTGACAGCTCCGGCCCCGAGGGTAAGGTGCGCGGCACGCCGCAGCAGGTTATCGAGAAATACAACCAACTGGCCCGCGATGCACAGTTGAGCAATGACCGTGTTGCCGCCGAGAACTTTCAACAGCACGCCGAGCATTATCTGCGTCTGCTGAGCGAAGCGCAGCGCGAGGTGGATCAGCGCCGCGAAGAGCAAGAGCGCCAGAACCGTGAGCGCCAAGCTGAGCGGGATCGCGAGCGCGCAGAGCGTCAGGAGCGCGAGGCGCAGCAGGGCGGAAATCAACCTCAGGGCAATCAGTCTCAGGGAAACCAACCGCAAGGCGATCAGCCAAAAGCGGAGAAACAGCCCGAGCAAGAGCCCGCTCAGCAGCAAGCCGAGGCCGAGACGAACAGCGAAGAGAGCACGCTGGTCGACACGCCCGAGAGCAAGCCCAAGCCGAAACGCGCTCCGCGTCGCAAGCCCAAGCCGAAAGCGGCAGAGACACAGCCGCAGGACAATGGCAGCGATGGCGACGGTAACGACACCGCCAAAGCCGCAGAATAACAAAAGCCCCGCAAATTGCGGGGCTTTTTCGTGTGGGACTTTGGTAGGGCGCGCGGAGTGGGCTTACCCTTCCATCCCCGCCTGCACATATCTAACACGTCCGTTGCGCCGCAACACTTCTTCACGCGGCTCCCAGTCGTAGCGCGGGTCGCTCATCACCGGCGACCAGAACAACTCGCCGCCCTGCCGCCATGGATCAAGGACAAGCCCTGCCTCCATCTGGGCACCCGCCGCCGAGATGATGGCCGTCGAATGATCCAGCAGGATCCGCGAGTCGCCATTGGCGATGGCCCGGTGCATGTCGAGCGTGGCGAAACCTTCGGCCAACAGCCGTTTCTCCAGATCCTCTGCCCAATGCCAACACAGGCCCCGTGGCTTGCTGCCGTTGTTGACCTTCACGTTATGGATCAGCGGCGGGTCGGTGATTTGATAGGCAATCGCCAGCTCATGGGTATGACGGTAGGCGATCCGCGCTGCACGGGCGGCCTCTGCCGGGTCCACACTGGGCGAGAGTTCTGTAATGGCACGGGTCAGCGCCGAAATATCGGCCTCAGTCCCCAGTGGTGGTGGCCCGTTGCGGGGCAAGGCACAGGCGGAAAGCGTCAGCAGCAGCGTGCAGACGAGCAATAGACGGTAGAACATTTTCACCCCTTGGCGATTTCACGGGCAAGGGCGCAGAAGCCCTCTAGCGGCACCTGCTCGGCCCGGTCGGTGGGTTTCAGTCCGGCGGCGTGAAGGCGATCTTCGATATCCGGCGCGGCGCCCTTGAGGGCCGAGCGCAGCATCTTGCGACGTTGATTGAACGCCATCGCGACCACGCGGCTGAGCGCGGCGGGATCAGCCGGATATCGCGGCTCGGGCAGGGCGGTCAGGTGCACCACGCTCGACGAGACCTTTGGCGGCGGCGTGAAAGCCCCCGGCGGCAATTGCATGACGATCCGCGCATCACTGCGCCATTGGGCCAGCACGGCCAGCCGCCCATAGGCTTTGGAGCCGGGCGTCGCGACGATCCGCTCGGCCACTTCGCGTTGGAACATCAGGGTCAGGCTCTGCCAAAACGGCGGCCACTCGGGCGGGGTGAGCCAGCGCACCAGCAATTCGGTCCCGACGTTATAGGGCAGGTTGGCGGCCACGCGGATCGGCGGGGTCAGATGGCTCAGCGGGTCGATCTCCAGCGCGTCGCCTTCGATCACCGTGAGGCGACCGGGGTAATGTTCTGCCACCTCGGCCAGCGCGGGCAGGCAGCGGCGGTCCTTCTCGATCGCCAGCACATGCCGCGCGCCCTCGGCCAGCAGACCGCGGGTCAGGCCACCGGGGCCGGGGCCGATTTCCAGCACGTCGCAATCGGCCATATCCCCCGCTTGCCGCGCAATCTTGGCCGTGAGGTTCAGGTCCAGCAGGAAGTTCTGGCCGAGCGATTTCCGCGCGGCCAGTTCGTGTGTGTTGATCACCTCGCGCAGCGGCGGAAGGTTGTCGATTGCACTCATGTTTTCTGGCCCATCTGCCATGCCAGTTTGATCGCTTCGATCATGCTGGTCGGGTTGGCGCGCCCTTGGCCCGCGATGTCAAAGGCGGTGCCGTGATCGGGGGAGGTGCGCACGAAAGGCAACCCCAGCGTCACATTCACCCCCCGGTCAAAGTCCAACGTCTTGATCGGGATCAGCGCTTGGTCATGATACATCGCCACTGCCGCGTCATAGCCTGCGCGGGCGCGGGCGTGGAACATCGTATCGGCGGGCAGCGGCCCGGCCAGCGCGTAGCCTTCACCTTGCATTTCGATAATCAGCGGCGCGATCCAGTCAATCTCTTGCTGCCCCATGCTGCCGCCTTCGCCCGCGTGGGGGTTCAGCCCGGCCACAGCAATGCGCGGACGTTCAACGCCGAAACGGCTCTGCAATTCCTGCGCCGTGATCTCAATCGTGCGGCGCAGGCCCGCGGCTGTCAGCGCCTGCGGCACCTGATCCAGCGCGATGTGGATCGTGGCGGGCACGATGCGCAACTGGTCGGAGGCCAGCATCATCACCACGTAGTCGACGCCTGCAAGTGCTGCGAGATATTCGGTATGGCCGGGGTAGGCGAAATTTGCGCCGTCCTGCAGCGCCTTCTTGTGGATCGGCGCGGTGCAGATGGCGCAAGCGGCCCCCGTCTGCACCAGATCGACCGCGCGGGCGATCACGTCAATCACCCCCTGCGCATGGCCGGGCTGCGGCACCCCGGCGAGCGCGGCACTGTCAAAAGCGTGAGGCAACACAGGCAGCGCATCGGCACTTGGCCCGCCCGCATCATCCGCACTGTCGATCAAACGGTGCGGGACATCCGTGGGCAGGTGGCGCGGGTCGCCGATCCAGAACATCGGGATGTCAGACGAAAGCGCCGCCCAAGCACGGGCGGCGATCTCTGGGCCGATACCTGCGGGTTCACCGCAGGTGATGGCCACCGGCCGGGAGGGGCTGCTCATTGGCGGGTGATACGGGCTTCGGCGCGGGCCTGTTCCAACAGTTGCGTGGCGTAGCCCTCAAGCTTGCGCTGCCGGATTGAGCTTACCACCGCGTCGCGGTTCACATCGGCATTGGCCGCCGTGGTGCGGTTGCACAGCATGAGGAACACCAACGTCTCCCCATTGGCGCGGGTCAGCGTGGTCGAGACTTCGCCGGGGTCGAGTTTGGCCAGTTCGATGGCCACGTCCTGTGGAATCTCTGCCGGTGCCTTTGAGCCGCGGTCGAGCACATTGGCAGGCTGGCCCTTGGCAACACCGTAAAGGTCATCACATTGATCTACCTGACCGCGCAGCTGCGCTGCGCGCGACAGGGCGGCCTCGGACCGGCCACCGGGGATGTAATAGGCGGCGTAGTCAATCTCGGAATATTCAACGCTGGGCTTGCCAGTCTCTTCGATGCCGCGCAGCTGGAACAGGGCCACGGCGTTGGGGATCGGTAGCGGGGCCGTCACCTCACCGGGGGCAAGCGCCAGCAGGATCGGGCGCAGGCTGGCGGGCAGATTTTCAAGCGGGGTCCAAGGCATCTTGCCGCCGCGCCCGCGTGAGGCGGTGGCGGAATATTGGCTCGCATAGGACGAGAACTCAGCCTCAGTCCGGCTCTGCGCGATCCGCTCGGCCAGCGCATTCACCTGATCGGCGTTTTGCGGCGGGGCGGGGATGATGATCTCGGACAAAAGCACGCGCAGGCCATTGTTGCCCCGGCTGCTGCCAAGGGCGCGGTCGACCTCTTCGTCGGTGATGTCGACACGGCCATTATAGCGCGCGCGGATCAGATCACGCCACGCGGCGCTGATCACGATGAAGTCACGAAAGGTCTCTTCCGAGATCTGCGCCTGACCCAGAACCTTGAGAAATTCTTCGGTCGTCAGATCAGCGCGGCTGGCAAATTCGGACATGCCGGATTGAATGCCCTCTGGCGTGACTTCGAGCCCGGCTTGGTCAAGCACTTGCCCGCGCAGCCGGTCGTCGATCAGACTGTCGATCACGCTGTTGGTATCCGTTCCCGGTGCGCCGATCAGCTGCATGAAACGCTGCCGCTGCTGGACTTCGTAACCGGTGATGACCTCATCGTTGACACGGGCCACGGGCGCAAAAAGGTTCTGCGCCGCTGCGGATTGGCCGACCACCACAGCAAAGGCGAGTGCCGCAGTGCCACGGATCCCGGCACGGACTGTCTGTTTCGTTACTTCCCACATGAGCGTACGTATCTTTCTGTTCCGGTGTTTGCGGCAAAGCCCCTGAGGCCGATGTTAAAACCGATATCCGTTGAGGGCTCAACACTTGTTGAGGATGAATAGCTGCGGTTAACGGAAAGGTCGACCTGCACGCATTCATTGTTGTAGCTCAGGCCAAGACCTGCCGTCGCGGCGCGTTCATCAGCGAGGTCGAACCGCCAATCGGCAGAGGCCTGCCATTGGTTATTGATCGAAAAACTGCCGTCAAAGGTAATCTCTGACACGTTCTCGTCGGGGTCTTCAGCTGCGTCTTCTTGCAACCAAACATAGCTGCCTGCGATTTGGCCGCGTTTAAAATCCCAGACACCGCGCATTTCGGCTTTTGCGACCTCAAAATCATCATCCACCAAGCCGCGACCAATGATCGCCAAGCCGTTATCGCTGCGCAATTGGCCAGCCAGCAGGAAATCTGAACGGGTGCCCTGCAAACCCGAGCTAAAGGTGAAAGCGTCATCTGCATTGGCCCGGATCACATGGCCGAAAGAGAAATCGGCATCGAGCCCGGTAGGGTTGAGACGTGCCCAGTTCAGACCAAAGGCCGCAACCGCACCCCGTTCGCGTCGGTCGGGCCGCGGGAAGCGGCTGAGCGACAAAAGATTGCCTTCGTCATATTCGACCAGCGTGCTTTCTTCGTTGGGGATGTTCAATCGATCGCCACCAGTCCAGCCCAATTGAACAATAGGTTCAAGCTGTTGCACGACGCCACTCACTTCGCGGCGCTGCATGGGGTAGCGCATCGATACAGAGGTGTGCGGTACGAGTTCGTAGTGTCGTTCGGTGTAAAAGGCGTCTTGGGCGATGTTGAACAGACCAAGGCTCGCCCCTGCCTGCAGATCGGTTACCAGTCCGTTGTTAAGGGTAAAGCGCCGCATCCAATCGGCCTCGACGTTGATCCGCGACACATCGCGCCCATCAGCTTCGGCATCGATATCGTCAACGCTGTCGGTGCTTAGGTCAGAAGTCCGACGGTGGCTATGGGCCTCAAGAGATAACTGAACTTCGCCGCCAATCGATGTCGGGAAATATCGTCGTTGATATTCGCCATCCAAAACAAGGTTGGGCAGCAAATCATTGTCCTCGCCATCACGCAGCGATTGGTAGTTCAGCAGGCTTGCCCGCACATATTGATCCCGCCGCGCGCGGCTGACGGTCAACTCGCTGGTCAGGCGGTCTTTGTCGGAATAGCCGTAGTCACTGAGGTAGGACCGGTCGCTGGTGACCTCAATCCCGAAGTAAAGTTTATAATCCCGCCGCAGATCGAAGGTGCCGGTGCCAAACAGGTAGCCACGGGTTTCACCCGGCTCCAATTCGTCATCGGTGATCGCGCCGTCAAAGTCGATCCGGCCAGAAACGAAAGCCTGACGGTAGCGGAATTCAAGCGTGCGGGTTTCGGCGGAAAGATAGGGCGTCAGCGTCAGATCGCGGTGATCGCCAATCTTAATGAAATAGGGCAGTTTCAGCCCCACGCCCAATTGCGAGGTTGAGCGGACAGACGGGGCGAGGAAGCCGGTCGCGCGGTCCAATGTCGGGTCGGGCAGGCGGAGGCGCGGCAGATAGGCGACGGGCACGTTCTTGATGCGGAACTGCGCCTCGTCAAAGTAAAGCTGCTGGGCCAGTTGGTCATGCACCACCCGTTTGGCGCGGATTTGCCAAAGTGGCGTTTCGCCATCTTCGCATACTTTGCAAGAGGTTACGGCGGCTTTGTAAAGTTGACTATAGCGCCCTTCGACACGGTTGATCTGCACGGCAGCCAGTTGCAATTGCTGTTCAAGGATCATCCGCGCGCCGCGCAGCAGCCCTGATTGCAACCCCGCATCGAGGGAGGCCGCATCGGCGAGGATCGTGGTATTCTCCCCCTCCGACAGCACAATCGGTCCTTCGATGCTTAAAGCGCCGGTGGCCTGATTATAGCGGATCGCCGTGGCACGCAGCCGCGTCTCTCCTTGGAAGGCTTCGACGTTTCCCTGCGCAACCAATACCTTGTCACGGGTAATGAATACCTGATCGGCCACCAGAACGGCCGGTCGGTCGGTAGCGGGGGCGGTTTGCGCGCTCATCGTCAGGGGCGCAAAAGTAAGGGCAAGTCCAACAAGGGCCGCGCGCATGTCAGCCATCCTCCGCGTGCAAAAGCAGGCCTAATGCCAGAAAAATCGCGGCCACGGGCGGTGCCCAAGCGGCGAGGGTTACGGGGATTTGGCCGTTTTCGCCAAGGATTTGTGCGAAACTGCGAATGAAATACAAACCGAACCCCAGCAAAATCGAGGCCAGCACAGCAACGCCGGTCCCCCCAAAGCGGGTATGGCGCATGGTGAATGCGCTCGCAACCAGAACCATGGCGACCAGAAAGAAGGGCCGCGCCAGTTCGGCCTGCAACCAGACCTCATGCTGGCGCGTGCTGAAGCCTGCCTGTTCCAATTGTCGGATGAACTCTGGCAACTCGTAGATGGACACGGCAGCCACCCGGCCAATGCTCTCGCGGATGCGCTCAACGGTCAGGGATGAGGGGATGGTCAGGGTCTCATGCTCTTCAGAGGCGCCTTCGGCGTTCACCCCGGCCTCCAGCGGCCAAATCTTGGCCCCGGTCAATTCCCAGTCGCCACCGCTCAGCTGCGCGCTTTCGGCTTCGATCCGGCGGATCGGACCTTTCTCGGCGTCATAGCTGATGATCGTCACATTATAGAGAACGGAGGCATCGCTGTTGGTGCGCCACGCGCGAATCACCGATTGGCCTTCTTCCGTGCCCTGACGCAGCCAAAGCCCCTCGTCGCTCACCGACAGGGCCGAGCGACCGTTGGAGCGGTATTTCTGGGTCAGTTGCTCGGCCCGTTCACTGGTCGCGGCGACGATGGGGTTGAGAAAGGCCACCGCCAACGTGCCGATGATCAGCGCCACCACCACCGGTGCCACCAGCGCGCGCAGGGCAGAGCGGCCTGCGGCACGGGTCACCACCAACTCCGAGGACCGCGCAAGACCGATGAAAAGCGCCACCGTGGCAAGGATCATGATCAGCGGCAGGATCATATTGATGGTCTGCGGCATGTGCAGCAGCGTCATCCCCAAGACCTGATCCCAGCCCACATCATCATCGGCAAAGCGCCGGGCCTGATCCACACCATCGACCAGCATCACCAAGGCAGCCAGCACGCCGGTGATGACGAGAAAGCTCATGAAAAAGCGGCGGGCGAAGTAGAGATGGAGGATCATGCAGCCGCCCCTTTGCCACGTAGCCGCCGCCTTATCCAGCGCGGATGTGCCGCCTGCCATAGCATTGCCGGCGTCAGCACGGCCCCGATAAGCGAGGGCAGGTAGGCCAGCGGCCAGAGGGCCGCGGTCTCACGGATTTGCACCACCATCGTGCCCCGCAGCCCGTCAATGGCGATGAGCAGGCCAAAGGCGATCACCGCCTCGCGCCAGACGCCAAAACGGGAAAAGCCGCCAAGGATCAAAGTGGCAAAACCGATCATCGCTGCGACGAGGCAAAACAGTGGTTGCGCAAAACGGCCATGCAGCTCTTCGGCGACGACGCCCGCTGTGGTGTCGGTTTGCGCCGCAACCTCGCCCCAATTCCAAAGCAGATCGGGCGTCACCATGGCGCTGACCGACGGGTCAATCGCATCGCCACTGCTCACCAAGGGAGAAATATCAAAGGAAAAGTCGCGGAATTTGGCCGTGGCCAAACGGTTGCGTTCGGTGTCCAGCCGCTGCGCCATACCGCTGAGCATGATCAGCGTCGTGCTATCGCCATTGCGCGCCAGATAGGCTTCGGCGGCGGTATAGATCACCCCCTCATTGGCCTTGCGCCGATCCGACAGAAAAACATCACGCAGCACTCCATCGTTGTCGATGGCCCGAGTGTAGAAGGTCACATCGTCGGAAGGGTGGAGAAAAGTCCCCTCTGTCAGCAGCCGCGCGGTGAGGTTACGCGAGATCTCAGCCTCGCGCTGTTTCAACTGACCCTGCGCCATGGGCACCAGAAAATGGCTAAGCACCGTCATCATCACCGCCACACACAGCCCGAAGACAAAGACAGGCCAAGCCAGCCGCCATGGGCCAGCGCCTGCGGCCTGCAGCACGGTCAACTCAGATTCGCCCGACATGCGGTTGGTCACATAGACCGAAGCGGCAAAGGTCGCGATGGGCAGGACGGTGACGATGAGCTTGGGCAGGCCAAGGGCCGTGAACTCCAAAAATACCAGCGCAGATTGGCCATCGCCGATCAAACGGTCGAAAAGGACCACCGCACGGTTGATCCAGAACAGCGCCACCAGCACCAGAGCGAAAAAGCCGAACATAACCAGAAGTTGCGACAGCATGTAGCGGTCAATTCTTGCCACTCTGATCCCCCGAGATGCTCTGACGGCCTTTGCGCAGATCCTAAAGCAATTCGCGGGGCGGGAAAACTGCTATCTGGCCATGCGCGGCGCGGCGCGCTAGGTCTGGGGCAAAATCAACCATGAGGCATGCCATGACCGATCTGACCCCCATTACCTTCGCCGAGACCGACATCGACCGTATCGCGGGGCATTCCGGTCGGGTCGCGGTGTTTCTTGAGCCTGAAGGGCGGCTCGATGCCGGCGCGCGGCGGGTCAATCGGCTGACCAAAGGCGCCTTGCAGCGGCTCGTGGAAAGCGAGCGTTTCGCGGCGCTGAAGCCCGGTGACATGCTCAGCCTGGGCTATCCCGCTGGCATGGCGGCAGAGGCGGTGGATGTGATCCACATGCCGCGCCGGGCCGATGTGATGACCGCGCGCAAAGCCGGGGCCGCGCTGGCCAAGCGCCGGGGCGACAGTGATCTTTTGCTGCTTACCGCCGCGACCCGCCGGGTGGCGGATGTGGCCTTTGGGTTGGCGATGCGGGACTATGGGTTCGAAGATCACAAATCCGCGCCCAAGCCGCGTAAAGGCAGTGTTGAGGTGATGTGCTCCAAACCCGAGGAGGCCCGCGAGGCCGCAGCGCCGTTGATGGCGGTGGCCGAGGGCGCTTTCATGACGCGCGATCTGACCAACGCGCCTGCCAACATCCTGACCACAACCAATTTTGCCGAACGTCTGGCGGAAATGGAGAGCTTGGGCCTTAAAGTTGAAGTGCTGGATGAGGAAGAGCTTGCAAGCCTCGGTATGCGCACGCTTTTGTCTGTGGGGCAGGGGTCTGACAGCCCTTCCAAAGTCGTCGTGATGCGGTGGGATGGCGGCACAGATGATGCGGCCCCGCTGGCGCTGGTCGGTAAGGGCGTTGTCTTTGACACCGGCGGCATCAGCCTCAAACCCGGCGCGGGCATGGAAGACATGACCATGGATATGGGCGGCGCGGGGGTCGTTTCCGGCGTGATGCGCACGCTGGCGCTGCGCAAGGCCAAGGCGAACGTCGTGGGGCTGGTGGGCATCGTCGAAAACATGCCCTCGGGCAATGCGACCCGTCCGGGCGACGTGATTACCACTATGAAGGGCGACACGGTTGA
This sequence comes from Sulfitobacter sp. HI0027, assembly GCF_001634775.1. Taxonomy (NCBI): domain Bacteria; kingdom Pseudomonadati; phylum Pseudomonadota; class Alphaproteobacteria; order Rhodobacterales; family Roseobacteraceae; genus Sulfitobacter; species Sulfitobacter sp. HI0027. The sequence goes on along the minus strand of NZ_LWER01000046.1, from coordinate 84,399 downwards.
GGTCATCAACACCGACGCCGAGGGGCGTTTGGTGCTTTGCGATGTCATGTGGTACGCGCAGGACCGCTTCAAACCTGCCGCGATGATCGATCTGGCCACGCTGACCGGTGCGGTCATTATCGGGCTGGGCCATGAAAACGCCGGGGTCTTCTCGAACGATGATGGGCTGTGCAACGATTTCCTGAAAGCCGCCGAGAGTGAAGGCGAGGGCGCATGGCGTCTGCCGCTGGGGCAAGGCTATGACGATCAGTTGAAAAGCCGGATCGCCGATATGAAAAACATCGGCGGGCGTCCGGCGGGGTCGATCACGGCGGCACAATTCCTTAAGCGTTTCGTCAAGGATGAGACGCCATGGATCCACCTCGACATCGCCGGGGTTGCCTCGCTGAAGTCCGAGAGCACGCTGGCCCCTGCAGGTGCGACCGGCTGGGGCGTGGCGGCGCTGAACCGACTGGTCGCCGACCGTTTCGAGAAGGGCTGAGCCGGAGATGGGGGCGGCTTACTTCTACCACCTGACCCAGCGACCTCTGGTCGAGACGCTGACGATGCTGCTGGAAAAGTCGCTCGCCAACGGTTGGCGCGTGGCCTTACGCGGGAGCGACCGCGAAGGGCTGCAAGCACTCGACCGGGCGCTTTGGACCTATTCGGACGACAGTTTTCTGCCTCATGGCATGGCGGGCGGGCCGCGGGATGCGGAGCAACCGGTGCTGCTAACTTTGGAAGACGGCACGCCCAATCGCGCGGACTGTTTGATGGCGGTGCATGGTGCCGATGTCACCGCCGAAGAGATCGCGTCGCTGCAACGGGTCTGCGTATTGTTCGACGGGCATGACCCCGTGGCGCTGGATCAAGCACGCGGCCTGTGGAAGCGGCTGAAATCCGAAGGCGCGTCGGCGCAATATTGGTCTGAGGAAAGTGGTCGCTGGGAAAAGAAGGCCGAGACCTAAAGGCCAGCGGAGCAGGGGCAGGGCCGCAAGGCCGCCGCCCCTGACTGCTGGTCAGGCCGCTTTGTCGAGGGCGGGTTTCGCGGCAGCCGTGGCTTTGCTTGCGGTGGCCTCTGGCGCATCCGGTTCGACCTTGCTGACGTAGGATTTGGCAGCTTCGACCGCGCTGTTGTTCACCGGTGCGATCGTATCCAGCAAGGCGCGGGTGCGCTGGCTGTCGACGCTGCGCTGTGCGGCCGCACGGGCAAAGGCTTCGTTATCCGCTGTCGTGGCCTTTGGGGCCGTCTCGGTCGGCTTTGCCTGTGCTACGGCTTGCACCGCTTCGGTCTTGGCCGGGGCTTGCACGGACTGAGGTTTGGACGCCTCTTGGGCTGCCGCGCTGTTTTGCGTGGTCTGCCCTTCGCTGGCGGGTTTTGCTTCTGCCTGCGGGGCTTCGTTCTTGGTTTTCTCAGGCTTTTCAGCCTTTTCCGCCTTGGCGGGTTTGTTGCTTTGTTGGTAGGCAGTTGACCCACCCATAATATTGGTCAGCATAGCAGCACGTTCTCCAAAATTGGGTACAGTTGTGCCTTACAGGTATCTGCCCAAAAGGGCGGAAACCTGTTCAATTCACGGCGAATGCGGCGTCATTTTGCGGCGAGTTTGATTCTTCTTTTCGCATTTCGGGCAAGGTTCTCCCCAAATCACCGGCTCAAGCGCAGCTCACCGCCGCTGATCTCGATCCGGCCCCAGCGTTGCAGGTATCCCATCCCCAAAAGTGATTGGGACATGACCCCGTCATTCACCACCGCGGGAACATTGCGGTCAACCGCCTCGCCCACCACGACCTCGTCCAGCCGCACGAAAGCGGTGCGCGTCTCGCCATTGGCGGTGCCCGCGCGGCCAAGGTAATCAAGCCCCTCGGGGTCAATGCCAATCCGCGCGGCGTCGGATTTGGTCAAGACGATATCAGACGCGCCGGTGTCGACGACGAAACGCACCTGAGCACCGTTGATCTGGGCCGTCAGGTAGTAATGCCCATCGCGCCCGCGCGGCAGGACGATCTCACCCTCTTGGTTGACGGAGAGCTGTTGGCGGGCGGTGTCGCGGGTGATGTCTTGCCACAGGCCGACCCCGGCCGCCGCGCCGGTAAAAATCAGCCCCCAGACCGCCGCCTGTTGCAGCGTCTTGTTCATATTGGGCCGGCTTTGCAAAAAGAACCAGCCCGCCAGCATCGCCAGCAAAACGATGAGGTAGATCAGATGTGCTGTATCGATTTCGGCCATGAATGTGCCCCCTTACACCTCATATAGGAAGGGGCCGGGCAAATGTCAGCCGGGCGTGGGGCCGGGGCCAAAACCAAAGGCCGCCAGTCCATCGAGCACGAATTGAACCGAGAGGGCCGCCAGCAACATGCCCAGCAGACGGGTGATGATGTTGATGCCGGTCTTGCCCATCGCCCGCTCTAGCGCGCCGCTGACCTGCATCGTCAACGCCATGACCACCAGCGTCAGCGCGGTGATCACGATGATGGTCAGCAGCCCTTCGCCGCCCGGTTTTTCACCCGTTAGCAGGATCACCGAGGCGATGGAGCCGGGGCCAGCGATCAGCGGAATGGCCATAGGGAAGACCGACGGATCGTCGTGGTCATCCTCATCCGCGCGGTCTTCGCGGCGTTTGGTGCGGCGGTCGAACAGCATGTCGAGCGCGGTGATGAACAAAAGAATGCCGCCCGCCACACGGAAGGCGGGCATCGAGATGCCGATAAAGCCCAGCACCGCCTCGCCAAAGGCGGCAAAGATCAACAGCACCAAGCCCGCCACACCCACCGCGCGCCATGCGATCAGGCGGCGTTGTGCATTGCTCATCCCACGGGTCAAGGCAAGGAAGACCGGCGCGATGGCGATGGGGTCGATCACCACGAACATCGTGACGAGGGCGGTGATCATATAGGCGGTGTCGAGGGTCATAGGTCTTCCTTGGCGCGGGGCTTCTTGCCAGAATGCACGAGGGCCGCCCCTTAGGCGACCCCCGCGATGTGATAAATTGGGCCTTGCTGGGTCAGGCTGTGGCTTTCTCCAGCTTTTCTTGCGCGCCGACCCAGAGGCTCTCCGCACGCTCCAGCGCTTCCATCACTTCAGCGTATTTCTTGTTCCAGACCTCAAGCTCACCGGTCTTAGCATCCTCGTAGAGCGCGGGGTCGGCCAATTTCTTGGCCAGCTTGTCGCGCATCTCGTTGATCTTTTCCATCCGCGCTTCGGCCTTGCGGACTTCGCTGCGCAGGGCCAGCACCTCATCGCGGCTGGCGCGTTTGGGTTTGGGGGCTTCTTTGGGCTGTTTCGAGGGGTTCTTGCTGACAGGCTTTTCGGGTGTCAGCAGCATCTTGCGATAGGCTTCGAGGTCTTCCTCATAGGGTTTGACCGTGCCGTTCGATACAAGCCAAAGCCGGTCGGCCACCAGCGACAATAGGTGCATGTCGTGGCTGACAAGGATCACCGCACCTGAGTAGCGCGTCAGCGCCTCGACCAGCGCCTCGCGGCTTTCGATGTCGAGGTGGTTGGTCGGCTCATCGAGGATCAGCAAATGCGGGGCGTGCAGCGTGGCCAGCAGCAGCGAAAGCCGCGCCTTCTGCCCGCCTGACAGGCGGCCCACCTCGGTCTCGGCCTGTTCCGGGCCAAGACCAAAGCCCGCCAATTGCGCGCGCAGTTTCGATTGCATCACACCGGGGCGGGCGGCGATCATATGTTGCAGCGGCGTCTCTTCGACGATCAGCTCATCCACTTGGTGCTGGGCAAAGAAGCCCACCCGCAGCTTGGAGGAGTTGACCTGCCGCCCGGCCATCAGCGGCAAACGGTCCGACAAAAGCTTGGCCAGCGTTGATTTGCCCTGACCGTTCTTGCCCAAGAGCGCGATACGGTCGTCTTGGTCGATGCGCAGGTTCAGACGGGTCAGCACCGGGTTGTCGTCGCTATAGCCGACCGAGCCGTTCTCGATATTGATAATCGGCGGCGAGAGTTCCTCGGGCTCAGGGAAGGTGAAGACCTTGCGCGCCACATCCTCGGGCGCGGTGATCATATCCATCTTCTCGATCATCTTCAGACGCGACTGCGCCTGTTTCGCCTTGGAGGCTTTGGCTTTGAAGCGATCCACGAAGCTTTGCATGTGATCGCGGCGGGCCTGTTGTTTCTTGGCCATCGCCGCCTGCAACGCGCGTTTCTCGGCGCGCTGGCGGGCGAATTGGTCATAGGGACCCTGATAATACGTCAGCTTGCGGTCTTCGAGGTGCAAGATACCGCCCACGGCGCGGTTCAACAGACCGCGGTCGTGGCTGATGATCAGCACCGTATGCGGGTACTTTGCCAGATAGCTTTCCAGCCAGAGTGCACCTTCGAGGTCGAGGTAGTTGGTCGGCTCGTCGAGCAGCAGCAGGTCGGGCTGGGCAAAAAGAACCGCCGCAAGCGCCACGCGCATCCGCCAACCACCCGAGAAGGCGGAGCAGGGCATCTGCTGCTCTTCGTCGTCAAAGCCGAGACCCTTGAGGATCGACGCCGCGCGGCCTTCGGCGGACCAAGCGTCGATATCGGCCAAACGGGTCTGAATGTCAGCGATGCGGGTCGGGTCTTCGGCGGTTTCGGCCTCTAGCATCAGCCGGGCACGCTCCACATCGGCAGCCAGCACCGTGTCGATCAACGAGGTCTCGGATGAGGGCACTTCCTGCGCCACGCCGCCGATCTTGGCGCGGGACGGCAGAGAGATGTCGCCACTGTCGAGCGACAGCTCGCCACGGATGATCTTGAACAGCGTGGTCTTGCCCGCGCCATTGCGCCCGACGATGCCCACCTTGTGGCCCTCGGGAATCACGGCGGAGGCTTCCTCAAACAGAGGGCGGCCTTCGACGGAGTAGTTGATTTCTGAAATGCGTAACATGCACGCCGTTTGGAGCAAGCCGGGCCGAAGGTCAATCACGGCTTTTCATGTGTTAGACCCCATGCTAGGGAGCGCGCAAATCAACACCCGTTATGGAGTTTAGCCAATGGCCCTCGAACGCACTTTCTCGATCATCAAACCAGACGCAACCCGCCGCAATCTGACCGGCGCCATCGTCAAGAAATTCGAAGACGCTGGCCTGCGCGTTGTCGCACAAAAGCGCATCCACCTGACAAAAGCGCAGGCGGGCGAGTTCTACAAAGTTCACGCTGAGCGTCCCTTTTACGACGAACTGTGCGAATTCATGGCCTCCGCGCCGATCGTTGCTCAGGTTCTCGAAGGTGAAAACGCCATTGCGAAGAACCGCGAAGTCATGGGTGCCACCAACCCTGCGGACGCCGCCGAAGGCACCATCCGCGCAGAATTCGCTGAAAGCGTTGGCGAAAACTCCGTGCACGGTTCCGACGCACCGGAAACCGCAGCGGTTGAGATCGCCTACTTCTTCTCCGGTCTGGAACTGGTCGGCTAAGCCACCGTTCTTCGGACAACGAATGAAAGGGTCGCCTTCGGGCGGCCCTCTTGCGTTTAGGGATCAGTTATTGAGCGTGGGGTGATGCGAGGACATGCGCCCTTCGACGTTGCCCGTGGGCGGCGCTTTGGCGGCTTGGTCCTTCAGGTGACGTTCCAGCAGATCGACGTTGCGCAGTTTCGACTTCCAACCGATGTCAAAAAGATCACCCACCAGCGGGACCGAACCGATAACGTAGTCGATCCCGGTGTTGACCAACATCTTTGCCAGCATCCCCTTGGGTGCCCCCATTCGGTGCGATTCTTTAAGGATATAGGCCGAAGGGAGCAGGGCGAGCGTATCGCCCACCACGGGCACGAAACCCAAAATCGAATCCCATCCCATGCGCACGCCGACAACCGGCAATTTAAAAGCGCTGTCCATGCTGACCGCCAGACGGCGCAGACGGGCGAGGTCGGCTTCGTGAGAGGGGGCGTGGGGTTCCATATCTGTCCTTGCGTGTTGCTCTAGGCTGCAAACGCGCGGTCAGGCTGCAAAGTTCCCCAAAGCACCGGCCCCATCCGGCGCGTCGCGGGGCCTGCTCAAAGGCTGGCGTAATCGGTAATCAACGGTGTGGGACGCTGCGGTGGCTGGGCCGAGGTGCCCTTGGGCGTCTGCTCGGGCTTCGGTTTTTGCGGTTGCGGCGTTCTGTCAAGTCGGGCCATCGGGTAGCTCCTTTGCTGCTCGCTGGGGTTTGATGTCTCTCACCCTCGCAACCAGCTTGGGCGCGGTTCAGGTCCATAAAGGGGCCGAATTGCGCCCAGATTGAGGCATTTGTTGCGATTTTGCGACGTAATCCGTAATTTTCCCCTATGAGGTGAGAACGAAATGCGCCTCCGCCTGCAAGACGCCCTGCGGGGCAACGCGGCCCCGGCCTGTTAGATCAACCAGATGCGCCAGCACGTTTCGCGTGGCAGCCCCCAAAAGCGCGGCGGGGGTCTCGGTATAGATCACCCGGGCGAGGTCCTCAGCCGTGGCAGGCCCGGCGTTCAGCGCCTTAAGGATCGACGCCTCCCGCGCGCGGCGGTGCGCCACCAACCAGTCGAGCCGCGCGTTGGGGTCGCTGACCGGCGCGCCGTGGCCGGGGTAGAACACCCGCCAATTCCGCGCGCCCAGCTTTTCGCAAGAGGTCATGAAATCGGTCAAATCCCCATCGGGCGGCGAGACCAGCGAGGTGGCCCAGCCCATGATGTGATCCGCCGTGAGACAGGCATCCCCCCATGCGAGGCAGAGGTGATTGCCGATATGACCCGGCGTGTGCAGCACCTCCAGCGCCCAGCCGTTCCCCTCCAGCATATCGCCGTCGGCCAAGCTGTGATCGGGACGAAACCCGTGATCCACACCTTCACCACCGCCCATCAGCCCCGCCTCGGCCAATCCCTGCATTACTGGGGACCGGCCCGCCGTGGCGTTGCCAAAAGCCCAGACCTCGGCCCCGGTCCGCGCGGCCAAGGGACGCGCGAGGGGGGAATGGTCGAGATGCGTATGGGTCACAATGATATGGCTGATCCGCTGGCCCGGCTGGAGCGCGGCGAGGATCGCTTTAAGATGCGCAGGGCTGTCGGGGCCGGGGTCGATCACGGCAACCTCGGACTGGCCCAGAAGATAGGTATTTGTGCCGCGATAGGTCATCGGCGAGGGGTTGGGCGCCACGATACGGCGCAGCCCGGGCTCCAAGGTTTCGGCAAGGCCAATCTCGGGGTCGAAGTTGTCGGGCGGCAGCATGGTTTCACCTTTCGCTGGGGCAGGGGGCTGGCTAAGGTCTAGCCATGAATTTTGCCTGGCTCAAACGATATGTGCCGCGCGGCATCTACGGACGCGCCGCGCTGATCCTGCTGTTACCAGTGGTGTTTTTGCAGTTGGTCGTTGTGGTGATCTTTGCCCAGCGACATTTCGAAGGCGTCACCGGTCAGATGACCGACACGGTCCTGCGCGAGTTGGAACTGGTCATGCTGGCGGTCGGCACCGCACCCGATGCCCAATCGGTGCCCATGGCGGTAGAGGCGCGGGCGGGGCCGCTCGATTTCGTGGTGACCCGGGCCAATCGTCCGCTGCCGGATGAAGACAGCATGCTGTGGTACGATTATTCGGGCCGCGTCCTCATCCCCCGGCTGCGCAGCAAGATGGACGGGATCGCAGCGGTGGACCTTAGCGATGACGATTTTGTCGTGCTCTATATCGAGAGTGTGCATGGCCCGTTGCGCATCCAGTTTGAACGGCGGCGGATCTCGGCCTCCAACCCGCACCAGCTTTTCGTTTACACGGTGTTTTTCGGCGTGCTTTTGAGTGTTATCGCGTCGATCTACCTGCGCAATCAATTGCGCCCGATCAAACGCTTGGCCCGTGCCGCCGAAGCCTTTGGCCGGGGCCGGCATGAACCCTACACCCCCACTGGCGCTGTCGAAGTGCGCGCCGCGGGCAACGCCTTTGTCGACATGCGTGCCCGGATCGAACGGCAGATTGAACAGCGAACCTTGATGCTCTCAGGCGTCAGCCACGACCTGCGCACCCCGTTGACGCGAATGCGGCTTGGTCTATCGATGATTGACGAAGAGGATGCCGCGCCGCTTTTGGCCGATGTAGATGACATGCAGCGGATGCTGGATGAGTTTCTAAACTTCGCTAAGGGTGCCGCCGAGGGTGAGCCGGAGAAGGTGGAGCCGCATCGGTTCGTCAGCGCCATTGTCGAAGACGCGCAGCGCACCGGGCGCAAGGTCACGCTGTTGCCGCCCGAGGGCGCGGGCGAGGGAATCGTAAAACTGCGCAAGGTGGCAATGCGCCGGGCGGTGGACAACCTGATCTCCAACGCCGTGCGCTATGGCACGCAGGCCGAAGTCGCGGTCATGCTGAGCGACCGCACCCTGCGTATCCGTGTCGAAGACGACGGCCCCGGCATCCCGGAAGAGCGGCGCGACGAGGCGACACGGCCTTTCTCGCGGCTCGACCCTGCGCGCAATCAGGACAAGGGCGGCGGCGTTGGGCTGGGCCTTGCCATCGCCTCCGACATTGCGCGCGCCCATGGCGGGGTGCTGCGGCTGGGGGAATCGGCGCGGCTTGGTGGGCTGCGTGCAGATATTGTCATCGCGCGGTGACCCCGCGGCAGGATTGTGCCGCGCGCGCGGCTTTGCCACAGTGAGCCGACCCTAGAACGGAGCGCAGCCATGACCCCCTACGACATGATCAAAGCCCATCTCGACACCGCCGTGCCTTTTGCCGCCCATGTCGGGGTGAAACTGCTCAAGATCGGCGACGGCACCGCCAGCGCCGAACTGGTGCAGCGGCATGAGACCTCTAACCACATCGGCACCCAGCACGCAGGCGCGATGTTCACCTTGGGCGAGGCGGCCTCGGGTGCTGCCATGGCAGGGGCGATTGCGCCGGTGATTATGGACATGCGCCCCGTCGCCGCCATGGGGCAAATCACCTTTAAAAAGATCGCCGAGGGCACGCTGACCGCCCATGCCGAAACCTCGCGCCCCGGTGCCGAGTTGCTGACCGCCTTGCAAGAAGACGGAAAAGTCGCCTTTGACGTCGCGGTCGACATCCAGAATGAGGCAGGCGAGACGGTGGTCGAGATGCAGGTGAACTGGCATGTCAGCGCCAAACGCTGAGGTTTGGGCGAAAAGCGGGGGCGGAATGGTAGGCCCGGCAGGACTTGAACCCGCAACCAAAGCGTTATGAGCGCTCTGCTCTAACCAATTGAGCTACAGGCCCGCCATGGGCGTTTGGGTATGACGCCGCAGCCCGAGCGTCAAGACATTAGCTGCACCAAATGATTGCAGTGACCCGCACAATACTCTAACTCCGCGCGCAAGGGAAAATGCGCGCCGGGGGCCATGACCATGACAAAATCCGACAACGGAATCACCTATGCCGAAGCAGGCGTGGATATTGACGCAGGCAACGCGCTTGTAGAGCGGATCAAACCGGCGGCGAAATCCACCGCGCGGCCCGGCGTTATGTCTGGCCTTGGCGGCTTTGGCGCGCTGTTCGATCTGAAAGGCGCAGGTTTCACCGATCCGGTGCTGGTTGCCGCGACTGACGGCGTAGGCACCAAGCTGCGCATTGCCATCGACACCGGTAATGTGGACAGCATTGGCATTGATCTGGTCGCCATGTGCGTCAACGATCTGGTTTGTCAGGGGGCCGAGCCGCTTTTCTTCCTCGACTATTTCGCGACCGGCAAGCTGGAACTCGACAGTGCCGCGCGGATCATCGAAGGCATCGCCAAAGGCTGCGCCGATTCCGGCTGTGCTTTGATAGGGGGCGAGACCGCTGAAATGCCGGGTATGTATCACGCGGGCGATTTCGACCTCGCCGGTTTTTCCGTCGGCGCGATGGAGCGCGGAACCGAGCTGCCGCGCGATGTGAAAGAGGGCGACGTGCTCTTGGGCCTGCCCAGCGACGGGGTGCATTCCAACGGCTATAGCCTCGTGCGCAAAATCGTTGAGCGCAGCGGTCTGGGCTGGGGCGACGATTGCCCATGGGGCGAAGGTGATCTGGGCAGTGCGCTGCTGACCCCGACCAAGCTTTACGTAAAAGGCGCCGTTGCGGCCCTGCGCGCCGATGCCGTGTCGGCACTGGCGCATATCACGGGCGGTGGCCTGACTGAAAACCTGCCGCGTGTGTTGCCCGTGGGGCTGGCGGCTGAGATTGACCTGAACGCATGGGACCTGCCGCCGGTCTTCAAATGGCTGGCCGCCGAGGGGGGCATGGCCGAGGCCGAGATGCTCAAGACTTTCAACGCTGGCATTGGCATGGTTGCCGTCGTCTCTGCCGATAAGGTCGACGCGGCCAAGGCCGCTTTTGCCGAGGATGGCCACGCTGCCATCGAAATCGGGCGTATCACCACCGGCAATGGCGTCACCTATTCCGGCGCGCTGCTTTGACCAAGCGGGTTGCGATTTTCGTCTCGGGCGGCGGCTCTAACATGCGGGCGCTGGTCGAGGATATGACTGGCGACCATGCAGGCCGCCCCTGTTTGGTGCTGTCCAACAACGCAGACGCGGGCGGAATCGCTTGGGCGCAGGGGCAGGGGATCGCGACCGAAGTGGTCGATCACCGCCCCTACGGCAAAGACCGCCCCGCGTTTGAGGCGGCCTTGAGCACAGCGCTTGAGGCCCATGCGCCGGATATCATTTGCCTTGCCGGCTTTATGCGCAAACTGACCGAAGGCTTCACCGATGCTTGGGCCGGGCGGATGGTCAATATCCACCCGTCGCTGCTGCCGAAATACCGCGGGCTGCACACCCATGCCCGCGCGCTTGAGGCGGGCGATACCGAACATGGCTGCACCGTGCATGAAGTCACTGCGGCTTTGGATGATGGTCCGATCCTCGGCCAAGCGCGCATTCCGGTTCTGCCGGGCGATACGGCAGAGACCTTGGCCCAGCGGGTGCTGGTGCAAGAACATCGCCTTTACCCCGCCGTGCTGCGCCGTTTCGCCGCCGGTGAGCGTCAGCCAGTCATGCTCACGGGCTGACGCTGGTCAAAGCTTCCCTTGTGATGTACCTCTTTGACAAAGCCCGATGACCGGGCGTGCAACTTGTCAAAGAGCATTTATGAAAACCATCACCACGACAGCCGACCTCGCGCAATTCTGTGAAGAAGCTGCGCGCCATGATTACGTGACCGTCGACACGGAATTCCTGCGTGAGCGGACCTATTATTCCAAGCTCTGCCTCGTCCAACTTGCCATGCCCGGCACCGACGACAGCAACGCCGTGCTGGTCGATCCCTTGGCCGACGGCATCTCGCTTGAGCCGCTTTACGATCTGTTCCGCGACACATCGGTGGTCAAAGTGTTCCACGCGGCACGGCAGGATCTTGAGATCTTCTACGTCGACGCCAAGGTCTTTCCCGAACCGCTGTTCGACACGCAGGTGGCCGCGATGGTCTGCGGCTTTGGCGAACAGGTGGGCTATGAGACCTTGGTGCGCAAGATCGCGCATGAGTCGCTGGACAAGACCTCGCGCTTTACCGATTGGTCCCGCCGTCCGTTGACCGACGCACAGAAGACCTATGCGCTGGCCGACGTAACCCATCTGCGGCAGATTTACGAGTTTCTGGCGCGCAAGCTTGAACAGACCGGCCGCGCCCGTTGGGTGGCCGAGGAGCTTGAGACGCTGCTCAGCCCCGATACCTATGTGACCCAGCCGCAGGATGCGTGGAAGCGGGTCAAGACCCGGACCAATTCGCCCAAGTTTCTGGCGATCGTCCGCGAATTGGCCGCCTTTCGTGAGGATTACGCCCGCACCCGCAATATCCCGCGCAATCGCGTGTTCAAGGATGACGCACTAGTCGAATTGGCAAGCCTCAAACCCTCTAACGGCGAAGAGCTGAACCGCGCCCGTCTGCTGCTGCGCGAGGCCCGCAAGGGGGAAATCGCCGAAGGCATTTTGAAAGCCGTGGCCGCAGGCGTGGCTTGCAAAGCCGCCGACATGCCGCAACCCGACCGCAAGCGCGACAAGCTGCAGGTGAACCCTGCGCTGGCCGATCTCCTGCGGGTTTTGCTTAAGGCCAAAACCGAAAACGCAGGCGTCGCGGCCAAGCTCATCGCCTCGGCCAGTGATCTGGATATGTTGTCGGCGGGAGAGCGCGATGTGCAGGCCCTGCGCGGCTGGCGGCATGAGGTCTTTGGCGCCGATGCGCTGCTGCTCTGCGAGGGCAAGATCGCCTTAGCCGCTGACGGAAATGACGTGAAAACCGTCAAAGTCTGAAACGAAGAGAGCCGCCCGATTGGGGCGGCTCTTTCCTACGGTGCGTGGCTTGCCCGATTAGCGGCGAGAGACCAAGGCGTTCATCTGCCCTTCGACGCGAATTTCGCGCACCCCGGCCAGCATTTGATCTGTCAGACGACGGCCCGCGATCACCTCACGGGTGGGGCGGCTGCCCTGCGGGGTCGGCTTGTCAGGGCGTACCCCTTCCAAACGGTAAGTCAGAACACCGTCGACAGGCGTCTCATCAATCGTCGCTGGGGTTAACTGCACTGCATAGATACCCTGCCGCGCGGCAAGGCCCGTGGCGCGCAGAATCGCACCACCCGGCACAGGCTCAATCGTCAGGTCGGTGATCTGCTCGAAAGGGCGCCCCTCATAAGTGTCGACCTCAACCGCGCGCCGGGCGAACAGCCCGCTGCGCTGTGGAATCAACGGGTTGTTGCTCTCTTCCGGCGCGGACGGTGCCGAACGCGCGGGGCCGAACCAATTCAGCGGGTTGATGCGGCTGTCACGGACCGTGCCACAGGCGGATACCAAAAGGGTCGAGGCCAAAAGAGCGAGGAGTGTCTTGCGCATGGGATCCGCCGTTAAGTTAACTTGTCTTGTGCTACCCCATCACGCCACCCTTGGGAAGGGGGTGGACCTTTGCGCATCGGCATCCTACCTGTCAGGCAATGGAATTCACCCAAAGAGAGTGCACAGATGGCCACGCCTGCCTTTGAAGAACTGGTCGAGGATTTCGAGTTTCTGGACGATTGGGAAGACCGCTACCGCCATGTGATCGACCTTGGTAAAGCGATGGACCCGCTGCCCGAGCCGCTGCGCGTGCCGGCGACCAAGGTCGACGGCTGCGCCTCTCAGGTCTGGCTCCATGCACAGTTTGACGGCGGCAAGCTGCATTTTGACGGCGCAAGCGATGCGATGATCGTGTCTGGGCTGATCGCGGTATTGCGCAAGCTTTACAACGGTTTGACGCCAGTCGAAGTGGGCGCTGTCGATGCCAAGGCGGAACTTGCGCGGCTGGGATTGAATGACCACCTCTCGGCGCAACGCTCCAACGGGTTGCGCGCGATGATCGAGCGCGTGCGCGAGACGGCCGCTCAGGAAGCCTGACGGTTAAAGATCGCGTAAAGCGGTCTGCAAATCCCCATAGCCCGTGAAGCGCCGCTCGAACGCAAGGCCGAGCCGCGCGGCGCAGTCCTGCGCCTTTTCGGTCAGCGCCGGGTCGTCCGTCTGCGCCTGATAGACCAGTTTCTCGTAATTGCCGAAATACATGTCGCGCAGCTCTGGGTGCCGGTCGAGTCCCATTGGCTTGATGATGAAAGCCTCAAACTGCCGCACCAGAAAATCGGTGAGGTAGAAGGTGGTGATCTCATCTTCCGAGGTTTTGGCGAAACTCTTGTTGCCCTGAAAAAAGCTGTAGCAATGTGGCCCTGCGACCATCTGCACGCCCATCTCTTGGCAGGCCCGCTCCAGCCCGCCGCCCGTCCCGCAATCGGCGTAGACGACAAAGAAATCGTCATAGTCCGCGCGGTGTTTGGCGACCGTGTCGCGCACCGCTTGGGTGATCTTTTCCGGGTAGAGGTGATATTTCGCGGGCAGGCAGGTGAGATCCAGATGGCTCCAGCCGTTCGCGGCCTTCAGATCCAAAATCTCACGGGCCAGCGCACCACAGGCGATCAGCAAGATACGGCCCGCGCGGGTGGGCGCGAGCCCCTCTTGGGTGAGGGTCCGATCATCTGGCAGATTGCTGTCGCTCATGACGTCACCATCGCATGTCATCGACGCCAACGCAAAGCGGGGACGGCAGCTCAGGCGTTGGCGGAGTTGTGTTTCCGGCCCATCCAGTCTTTGGCCGTTTCCACCGCCACGGCGGCATCGCGGCAATAGGCGTCGGCCCCGATGGCCTTGCCGAACTCTTCGTTCAGCGGCGCGCCACCGACCAGCACGATATAGTCGTCGCGCTTGCCCTGTTCGATCAGCGTGTCGATCACAACTTTCATATAGGGCATGGTCGTGGTCAGCAGGGCGGACATGCCGAGGATGTCGGCCTGTTCCGTCTCAAGCGCTTCTAGATAGGCTTCGACCGCGTTGTTGATGCCCAGATCGACAACTTCGAAACCCGCGCCTTCCATCATCATCCCGACGAGGTTTTTGCCGATGTCGTGAATGTCGCCTTTGACGGTGCCGATCACCATCTTGCCCACACGCGGCGCGCCGGTTTCAGCGAGCAGCGGCTTGAGGATCGCCATGCCGCCCTTCATCGCATTAGCGGCCAGCAGCACTTCGGGCACAAAGAGGATACCGTCGCGGAAATCCGCGCCCACGATGGTCATGCCGCCGACCAGCGCTTTGGTCAGAACCTCATAAGGTTCCCAACCGCGGTCGAGCAGGATTTGCACCCCTTCTTCGATCTCTTCCTTAAGACCGTCATAGAGGTCATCGAACATCTGCTGGACCAGTTCTTCGTCGTCCAACTCGGCCAGGATGATATCGTCTTCTTCTGACATGGTGTTTCCTTCTGCTGGGCGTGCAGGTGCATGACACTTGGGCCCTTGTCTCACGGAATGTTAGCGCCGGGGTCGCGGTTTGCGACATCGGCCGCGCCTTGCGCGACGCCTTGGGGGCAAACTACTGCTTTTTGCGGTGTAAGGACAAGGGTTTGGACAAGTTTACTTGCTGGTGTTCGCACAATGTTCTAACCTTCTTTCATGGATAGGGAAGACCAGCGATTCCGCGTGCTTGGCCGCGCGGCAGGCAGCAACGATGCGGGCCGGTTTGAGGCCCATACTCGCGTGGCGGAGGACGATGGCTGGGCCCGGGAAGAGGTGCTTCCGGTGCTGCGAACCAGCACAAGCATCGAAGTGCCGCGCCGGGTGATTACCTACAACCGTTCGCCGGATTTGCCCTTTGACCGGTCGATCAACCCGTACCGCGGCTGCGAACATGGCTGTGTTTACTGTTTCGCACGGCCCAGCCACGCCTATCTTGGACTGTCGCCGGGGTTGGATTTTGAAACGCAGTTGATCGCCCGCCCCGAAGCGCCGCAGGTCTTGGCGCGAGAGCTGCGCGCGAAACGCTATCAGGTCGCGCCCATCGCCATCGGCACTAACACCGATCCGTACCAGCCCATCGAAAAAACCCATGGCATCATGCGTGACTGTCTTGAGGTATTGTCCGAGTTCAATCACCCGGTGGCAATCGTGACCAAGGGCAGCCTGATCGAGCGGGACATTGATATTTTAAGCGACATGGCCAAACGCAGCCTCGCCGCAGTGGGCATTTCGGTGACCACGCTGGACGCAAAGCTCAGCCGTTTGATGGAGCCGCGCGCGCCAGCGCCGCAGCGGCGGTTGCAGGTGATCCGGAAGCTGTCGGAGGCGGGGATCCCGGTGCGGATCATGGCGTCCCCAATGGTTCCGGCGCTGACCGATCCGGAGTTGGAGGCGATCCTTGCCGCCGGGCGCGACGCAGGCGCGCGACATGCCAGTTGGATCATGCTGCGCCTGCCGCGTGAGGTATCGCCGCTGGTGCAAGAATGGCTCGCCACCCATTATCCCGACCGGGCCGAGCGGATCATGGCGCGGCTGCGCGATATGCATGGTGGAAAGGAATACGATGCGGGCTGGCACAAGAGGATGCGGGGCGAGGGGCCCTATGCGCAGATGGTGGCGCAGCGCTTTAATCTGGCAGTCAAACGTCTGAAGCTGACCCGCGCGGGCGTGCCGCTGCGCTGCGATCTGTTTCGACCGCCCTCCGAAAAGGGCGATCAATTGAGCTTGTTCTGAGGCTTAGCTCCGGCGGCGGCCACGGCGCGGCGCGCGCACTGGGCCTTGCCCGTCGGTGCCATCGCTTTCGGACGAAAAATCACCGATCTCTTCGCGGATTTGCTCCAGCGTCGGGGCCGGGCCTTTTTCCGTGCTGTCGAGCGCTTCGCGCATCGCAACCAGATGCTCGGGCAGGGTGCCGCAGCAACCGCCGATGACGCTGGCCCCCGCGTCACGCGCCATGGTCGCATAGCGCGCCATCAACTCGGGCGTGCCGTCGTAATGGATGTGGCCTTCGACGTATTTCGGGATGCCCGCGTTGCCCTTGGAGATGATCGGCAGCGTGCCATTCTTTGCGGCGAAGCCGAGCACGGTGCGTAGCAAGTCAGACGCACCTGTGCCGCAGTTGGCACCATAGGCCAGCGGCGTGTTGTCCAGCCCATGCACCATATCGACCATCCCTTCGGAGGTCAGGCCCATCATCGTGCGGCCCGCGGTGTCAAAGCTCATCGTGCCGCACCACGGCAGGCCCGCCAGCGCGAAGCCTTCGGCAGCGGCGCGGTATTCTTCGGGGGCGCTGATCGTTTCCAGCCAGCCGATGTCGGCACCGCCAGCCTTGAGGCCATCGGCGGTCTCATGGAACATCTCAACGGCGAGGGAGTGGGTCAGCGTGCCGACCGGCTCCATGATCTCACCCGTGGGGCCGACAGAGCCTGCGACGATGACTTTCCGCTCAGCGGTATCGGCCACCTCGCGCGCCAGTTCGGCAGAAACGCGGCTTAGCTCATGAACGCGCTTTTCGGCACCATGCAGTTTAAGCCGTGAGGCATTGGCCCCAAAAGAGTTGGTCAGGAACAGATCGCTGCCCGAATCCACTGCAAACCGGTAAAGCTTGATGATCTTCTTCGGCTCGTCAGTGTTCCACATCTCGGGCGCGTCGCCCGACATCAGCCCCATGTTGAACAGATTGGTGCCCGTGGCCCCATCAGCGAGAAATGTGCCCTTTTCAGCGAGAAGATCGGTGAATGCGTTGCTCATGGGGGCTCCTGTAGGGTCTGGGAATTTCGCCTGATGTCATGATGGGATCATGGGGGCAATCTCATAATATTCATCTTCATTATGAGGGCAGGCGGGTAGAGTGCACCCCGGCGCGTGGCCGGGGTGAGAGGGAGTTAGCTGGATTCGCTCAGAAGCTGCGCTTTGGCCTCGGCCATGAGGGTCTGCATCTTGGCGCGGATCGTCGCTTCATCAGCGCGGCCGCCCAAGTCGCCAGAGACTTTGCGGTAAACATCTTCGTCGCCCGCCTCTTCGAAGTCGGATTTCACGACCTCTTTGGCATAATCGTCGGCGTCGCTGCCCGATTTGCCTAAAAGTTCAGCAGCCCAGAGGCCCAACAGTTTGTTTCGGCGCGCTTCGGCGCGAAATTGCATGTCTGCGTCGTGGGCGAACTTGCTTTCAAAGGCATTTGCACGGTCGTCGAACTTGCTCATAGCGGGTCTCCGATTGCTGGTGTTACCCTATTCATATGCGGTCGCCCCCGCCTTCCCACAAGTGGCGCGTCAAAGGTGACGGGCCATGCTTGCAGCAGCGGGGTGGTTGCACTAAGAGAAGCGCAAGCGGCGGGGATGTTCCCGGCCCCCTGTTGGAAAGGATGCCCATGGCCCGGCGCAACAAGATCTACGAAGGCAAGGCAAAGATCCTCTATGAAGGTCCTGAGCCCGGCACCATCGTGCAATATTTCAAAGACGATGCGACGGCCTTTAACGCCGAGAAGAAAGCCACGATCGAGGGGAAGGGCGTGTTAAACAACCGCCTGTCCGAGTTCTTTATGACCGGGCTGAACAACATCGGCGTGCCGACGCATTTCATCAAACGCCTGAACATGCGCGAGCAACTCGTGCGGCAGGTTGAGATCATTCCGCTGGAAGTGATCGTGCGCAACTATGCGGCGGGCTCCATGTCCAAGCGTCTTGGCATCGAAGAAGGCACACAGCTGCCGCGCCCGATTGTCGAGTATTGCTATAAAGACGACGCGCTTGGTGATCCGCTGGTCACCGAAGAGCATATCGCCGCCTTTGGCTGGGCAACCCAGCAAGACATGGACGATATCCTAAGCCTCGCGCTGCGGGTCAATGACTTCATGTCGGGCGTGATGATGGCCGTTGGCATCAAGCTGGTGGACTTCAAGATCGAGATTGGCCGCGTTTACGATGGTGACTTCCAGCGTCTGATCGTCGCGGATGAGATCAGCCCCGACAGCTGCCGTCTGTGGGACATCGAGACAGGCCAGAAACTCGACAAAGATGTGTTCCGCCGCGATCTGGGCTCGCTCACCGATGCCTATACCGAAGTGGCCAAACGTCTCGGCGTCATGCCCAAGAACAATGCGCCGGTGTCCAAGCCGACGTTGATCAACTAACGCGGCTTCGCCGTTCAATTTGCAGATGTTACAAAGGGGTGTCGCGCCATGAAAGCACGGGTGCATGTGATGCTGAAGAACGGGGTTCTCGACCCTCAGGGCGAAGCTGTCCGCCACGCGCTCGGAGCCTTGGGCTTTGACGGGGTGAACGGTGTGCGTCAGGGCAAGGTGATCGAGCTTGACCTCGCCGAGGGCACGACCGAGGCCGATGTGACCGCCATGTGCGAAAAGCTCTTGGCCAATACGGTGATCGAATCCTATTCGGTGGAGCTGGCCTGATGCACGCAGCGGTAGTTGTCTTCCCCGGGTCCAATTGCGACCGCGACCTTGCCGTGGCTTTCAAAGCCGCGGGCGCCAAGGTTTCCATGGTCTGGCACAAGGACAGCGAACTGCCGCAAGGCGTTGATATGGTAGGCATTCCCGGCGGGTTCTCCTATGGGGATTACCTGCGTTGCGGGGCCATCGCCGCGAATTCGCCGATCTGCCGCTCTGTGGCGGCTCATGCAGAGCGCGGCGGCTATGTGCTGGGCATTTGCAACGGTTTTCAGGTGCTGACCGAAACCGGCCTGCTGCCCGGCGCGCTGCTGCGCAATGCGGGGCTGAAGTACATCTGCAAGACTGTCGGCCTCAAGGTTGAGACCACGGCGAGCGATTATACCTCTGGCTACGACGCCGGTCAGGTCGTCAACATTCCAATCGCTCACCATGACGGCAACTATTTTGCCGATAATGAGACGATTGCGAAACTGCGCGGCGAAGATCGCGTGGCGTTCAGCTATGCCGAGAACCCGAATGGTGCGCGTGATGATATCGCGGGCATCCTTTCGGAAAACCGCCGCGTGTTGGGCATGATGCCGCACCCCGAGCGGGCGGCGGAAGCGGCCCATGGCAACACCGACGGGGCGGCGCTCTTCCGCGCATTGACCGGTGCTTTGCAAACCGCCTGACTTGAGTGCGTTGCGCGGAGCGCGTAAGTTGCCGCGATGAGTGATACATCCGGTTCCGAAGGCAATAGCATGGCCGTATCCTGGCGGGTGCGGTTCGCGATTGCGTCGCTGATGATCCTCGCCGTGGTGACGATCTCGATTACCAACAAGCTGCTGACTGACCGTTTTACCGAAAGCACCCGCAACCGCGCGGAACTGCGCATCGCACTTTACAGCGGCAACCTGCTGGCTGAGTTGCGGCAAAACGCCATTGTACCACAACTTTTGGCGCGCGACCCCACGTTGATCGGCGCGCTGCAATCGGCGGATTATTCGCTGTCGACACAGCGGCTTATCTCTTTCGTTGAGGAAATCGGCGCGGCATCCTTGATGCTATATGACATCGACGGGCGTACCGTGGCGGCGACAGACCGTAACCGCCTCGGCTCTGCGCATAAGTCAGAGCCCTATTTCGTCGATGCCATCCGTTCCAACGCGACGATCTTTTCAACGATTGAGCGTGAGCAGGGCGGCTATCGCTTCCTCTATTCGCGGCGCATGCAGTCTGGTGGGACCACACTTGGGGTAATCGCCGTTGAGGTTGATCTGCAAAAGTTTGAACGGGCTTGGGCCGGGATCTCGGACGCGGTCATCGTGATGGACAGCACGGGCGAGATTATCCTCGCCACCGAGTCGCGTTGGCGCGGGCTGACAGAGCCCGAAGCGTTGGCCAACCACACGCCCCAAAGCGCCATTGAGCGCGCCATTCAGGCCACCACCGATTGGACCGCGCTGCCGCCCGATGCCTATTTGCAGGGGGAGGCGGTGATGCGGCTGGAAAACCGGATACCGTTCCGCGGCTGGCGGATGAGCAGCTACACGACCTATGCCTCGGTCCGCGAAAAGGTGAACGGCGTGCTGGCATTAGAGGTCATGGGCTTTGCGATCCTGCTGGCGCTGGCGTTCTATTTCCTGAGCCGCCGCACGGCGGGGCGGCTGGCGATCTTTCAACGGGAATCGGCGAAACTCAGGGCCCTGAACCTTGCCCTCCAACGTGAGATCGCTGAGCGCAAGCGGGTGCAACAGACCCTCGCCGTGGCCGAGCAAACCCTAGAACAGTCATCAAAACTTGCCGCATTGGGTGAAATGTCCGCTGCCGTCAGCCATGAGTTGAACCAACCGCTTGCCGCGATGAAGACCTATCTGGCGGGCGCGCGGCTTTTGCTGAACCGCAACCGGCAGGATGAGGCGCTGTCGTCCTTTGGGCGCATTGACGACCTGATCGAACGAATGGGCGCGATCACCCGGCAGCTTAAATCCTATGCCCGCAAGGGGCAGGAGGCCTTCTCTCCGGTTGATATGGGCGCGGCGCTGGCGTCTTCCCTGTCGATGATGGAGCCACAGTTGCGCCAGCGACAGGTCCAGATCAGCCGCATCCTGCCCGATAATCCCGTCATGGTGATGGGAGACCGTATGCGGATCGAACAAGTTATGGTAAACCTGTTAAGAAACGCATTAGACGCAACAAAATCGGAACGAAACCCTCAGGTGGACATTATACTATCAGCGGGGGAGACGGCGACATTAACCGTGCGCGACAATGGCCCGGGGATTGAGGACTTGGACGCGCTGTTCGAACCTTTCTACACGACCAAACAGCCCGGCGATGGTGTTGGGCTGGGTCTTGCCATTTCATCGGGGATCGTCAACGACCTTGGGGGACGGCTTATGGCGCGCAACGGACAAAACGGTGGCGCTGTATTTGAGATGCAACTGCCTATATTGGCAGATGAAACGAAGATAGAAGCGGCGGAGTGAACGCATGGCTCAGGCAATGAAAATCGCGATTGTAGACGACGAACAGGACATGCGGCAGTCGATCAGCCAATGGCTGGCCCTTTCGGGGTATGACACGGAAACCTTCGGCAGCGCCGAAGACGCGCTAAAGACTTTGGGGCCGGATTATCCGGGCATCGTCATCTCCGACATCAAAATGCCGGGCATGGACGGGATGCAATTCCTGAAAAAGCTGATGGGCAGCGACTCGGCTTTGCCGGTCATCATGATCACCGGTCATGGCGACGTGCCGATGGCGGTCGAAGCGATGCGTGTCGGCGCTTTCGACTTTCTTGAAAAACCTTTTAACCCCGACCGGATGAGCGAACTGGCCAAAAAGGCCACCAACGCGCGGCGGCTGGTGATGGACAACCGCGCCCTGCGGCGTGAGCTGTCGGACGGCGGCCAGCTGATGAAAAAGCTCATCGGCCAATCGCCCGTCATGGAACGCCTGCGCGAAGATATCCTCGATCTGGGGCAGGCCGATGGGCATGTGCTGATCGACGGAGAAACCGGGACCGGTAAGACCCTCGTGGCCCATGCGCTGCACGCTGTTGGCAGCCGCGCGGGCAAGAAATTTGTCCTCGTCTCCTGTGGTGCTCTGGAGGAAGACGCGCTCGCCAAGCGGCTGTTCGGCCCGATGCAGCCCGAAGACGCGCAACTGCCCGCCATCGAAGAAGCGCGCGGCGGGACATTGGTGTTGGAAGACATCGAAGCCCTGTCCGAAAGCCTGCAGGCGCGGCTGTTAAGCGCCATCAACGAACAAGGCACCCCGGCAGAGACACGAATCGTCGCTATTTCGAACCTGCAAGAAGCCGGGCGCACCTCGGAAGACGCGCTGCGCTCAGATCTGTTTTATCGTTTGGCAGCGCTCCGCATCACCGTGCCGCCGCTGCGCCAGCGTGGTGAGGATATTCTGACGCTCTTCACCCGGCTGAGCGATCAGTTCGCGGATGAATACGGCTGCGAGGCGCCTCAGGTTTCCGCTCAGGAGGCGGCGCAGCTCTTGCAGGCGCCATGGCCCGGCAACGTGCGCCAACTGATTAACGTGGCCGAACGTGCCGTGCTGCAATCGCGCCGCGGCTCGGGCACCATCGCCTCCCTCTTGATGAGCGACCATGACGAGATGCAGCCAGTGATGACCACCGAAGGCAAACCGCTCAAGGAATATGTCGAGGCGTTCGAGCGCATGTTGATCGACAACACCATGCGCCGCCACAAGGGCTCTATCGCCAGCGTGATGGACGAGCTTTGCCTGCCACGCCGGACGCTGAACGAGAAGATGGCGAAATACGGGTTGCAGCGGTCAGATTACCTCTGACCACGTCCCTTAAGCAGCGCGGCTTAACCGCTGCGCTGCTCTGCAATCTCGACCGCTTTGCCATTCGGATCGGTGATGCAGGACCAACTCGCGCCGCCGGGTACGTCAACGATATGACGATAAAGCTCCACCACAGGGCGTGTTGTATTGACGGCGACACCCGCCGCGCCGGTTTGCTGGGTCACCGCGGCCACACAGCTTTTCTGCCCGCGCAACTCGGCCAGCGCCGCCGGATTATCGGCCACGGCAATTTCATCACAGGCGGCGAGGCCCAGAAGGGTCAGACACAGCGCGGGGCGCAGGAATATTTGCATGAAGCGGTCCTTTGAAACTCTGGGCCGCGGGGGCGGCAAAGCAATTCTGTGGTGCCGCCCAGCGATCCTTGCGGCGACAGTCTGAATGTTTCCAAGCCCATGCGCCTTGTCAACCGACCCGAGATAAACCGCATTTGACTGTTGCTCATTCGATTGACCATTGTGTTTCACCCCTTAAAGCCCTTAACTAGCCGGATAAGTCCTGTAACGCCCGACTGGCGTATGGTGACTTTTGACAGTTTCGCTGCCGTGCCAGCCCGACACCGGGGGGCCAGCAGACCGATTGGGCCGGAAACGGCCGAAGAACCGCTGATATTCGCGAGGGTTAGCCCAACCGAAGCACAGCTAATTAATGGATGGGAGAGGCGCAAAGGCCCTCGCATCGGAGAAGAACCGCGATGACGCGCGCAGATGCTCAGAGCAGACAGATGGGGGCCATTCGTGGCCCTGCTGTTGCCGCGTCCTCCATCGCCCTGACAAGTCACACCTCCCAGCCCGATGCCCCGCCAGGGGCCTTCCGTGCGCGGGTGCTGTGCATAATGGATCTATGTCTAAGAAAATGCTTATCGATGCCACCCACGCCGAGGAAACTCGCGTTGTGGTCGTGGACGGAAACAAGGTCGAAGAATTCGATTTTGAATCAGAAAACAAACGCCAGCTTGCCGGCAATATCTATCTAGCCAAGGTTACACGGGTTGAACCGTCGCTTCAGGCGGCCTTTGTAGATTATGGCGGCAACCGTCATGGCTTCCTCGCGTTCTCGGAAATTCACCCCGATTATTACCAGATTCCCGTGGCCGACCGTCAGGCGCTGCTGGAGGAAGAACGCGCCTATGCCGAAGCGCAGGCGGCCAAGGACGACGAGGACGAAAAGCCCAAGCGGACTCGCTCCCGGTCGCGCAGCCGGTCGAAAAGCCAAGCGGCTGAGACCAACAGCGATGATGCCGTGGTCACAGCAGAAGTCGCTGACGACAACAGCGATCAAATCGCCGGTATGGAAACCGTCGATCTCGACAGCGAAGAGGGCAGCTCGCCCATGGAGCGGGTCGCGGAAACGCCGGTCGAAGAGCCTGAGAACGGCGAAGCCGAAACCGAGGTTGCCAAGGCAGATGAAACGGCTGTGGCTACGTCCGATGACGCTGACGCCAGCGAGGCTCAGGCCGACGATGCCGACAGCGAAGACGACAAAGGCAGCGATGCCACCGCGAAAGACGATTCCATCGAATCCGTCGCCGACGAAGATGACAGCGAAGACATCCGCCTCGTGCGCAAACCGCGCCCGCGCCGCTACAAGATTCAGGAAGTCATCAAGGTCCGCCAGATCCTGCTGGTGCAGGTTGTCAAAGAAGAGCGCGGCAACAAGGGCGCGGCGCTGACCACCTACCTCAGCCTTGCTGGTCGCTACTGCGTGCTGATGCCCAACACCGCCCGTGGCGGCGGCATTTCGCGCAAGATCACCAATGCGGCTGACCGTAAGAAACTTAAAGAAATCGCGACTGAGATCGAAGTGCCCAAGGGTGCTGGTCTGATTGTTCGGACTGCCGGCGCGAAACGCACCAAAGCCGAGATCAAGCGCGATTACGAATACCTCCAGCGCCTCTGGGAGCAGATCCGCGAGCTGACGCTGAAGTCCATCGCGCCCGCCAAGATCTACGAAGAAGGCGACCTGATCAAACGCTCGATCCGTGACCTCTACAACCGCGAGATTGACGAGATCCACGTCGAGGGCGAGCGCGGCTACCGCATTGCCAAGGACTTCATGAAAATGATCATGCCGTCCCACGCCAAGAACGTGAAGCTTTACAACGAGAGCCTGCCGCTCTTCGCGCGCTATCAGGTCGAGAGCTACCTCTCGGGCATGTTCAACCCCACGGTGCAACTGCCCTCGGGTGGCTATATCGTGATCGGCGTGACCGAAGCGCTGGTGGCGATTGACGTGAACTCTGGTCGGGCCACCAAGGAAGGTTCGATCGAGCAGACCGCGACCAAGACCAACCTTGAGGCTGCCGCCGAAGTGGCGCGTCAGCTACGTCTGCGTGACCTCGCGGGCCTGATTGTCATCGACTTTATCGACATGGATGAGCGCAAGAACAACGCCGCCGTCGAAAAGATGATGAAAGACAAGCTCAAGACCGACCGCGCGCGCATCCAAGTGGGCCGCATCTCGGGCTTTGGCCTGATGGAAATGTCGCGCCAGCGTCTGCGTCCCGGCATGATCGAGGCGACGACCCAGCCTTGCCACGCCTGCCACGGCACCGGTCTTGTGCGCTCGGACGACAACCTCGCGCTGTCGATCATCCGCCAGATCGAAGAAGAGGGCACCCGCCGCCGTTCGCGCGAAGTGCTGGTGCGCGCCCCCGTGGGCATCGCCAACTTCCTGATGAACCAAAAGCGTGAGCATATCGCCAATATCGAGATGCGTTACGGCATGTCTGTGCGGATCGAAGGCGACCCAACCTTGGTCAGCCCCGATTACCACATCGAGAAGTTCAAGACTGCCACCCGCACCGTGCCGCCCGTCTCGGATCACGTCGTTTCGGTCGATACATCGCTGATGGATCAGATCGACGAGGATGAGAGCGCCGCAGAGGCCGAAGTGGAAGAGGCACCCGCCGCACAGGAGGCCCCGCAATCCGAGAACGGAAACGGGAATGGCAACGGCAATGGTGAAGAGGGCGAGGGCAAATCCAAACGCCGCCGCCGTCGTCGTCGCAGCCGTGGTGGCCGTGGCCGCAATGGCAATGGCGAGCAGCAGAATGGTGCAGACGATCAGAACGGTGGTCAGCAGCAGGAAGAGGCGAAGCCGGACGAAGGCGATAAAGCCCAACCGGTAGAAGCGGAGGCAGCGCAGGCCGACACCGACGCCGCGCCCGCCGCCGAGGAAAAGCCCAAGCCAAAAAGCCGCAGCCGGTCGCGCAAGCCCAAAGCCGAACTAGCCCCCGAAGCGGAACCCGCGCCCGAAGCGCTTGCCGCCGCAGAAGGCGAAACGCCACAGGTCAGTGCCGAAGCCGAAGGAGAAGAGACGCCCAAGCCCAAGGCCAAGCGCAGCCGCCGGACCAAAAAGCCCGTGGTGGAAGCGGCAGAAGAGACGGTGACAACAGACGCCGTGGCGACCGAGGAAGAGGCCGCACCCGCGCCAAAACCCAAGCGCCGGAGCCGGGCCAAAGCCAAGCCGGTCGAGCCGGTTGCCGAAGCCACGCCCGAGGCGATGGCCGACGCACTGCCGACCGAAGCGCCGATCGCGGCCCCGTCGCCGGAAACGGCCACACCTGTCGCGGAAGCACCGCAGCCTGAGCCGCAGCCCGAACCCACGGCCCAGCCGGTGGAAGCCGAAGCGCCCGCTGCCGAAACGGCTCCTGAGCCGGTGGCCGAAAAGGTGGAAGAGCAACCCGCCGAAAAGCCCAAGCCAAAACGCCGGGGCTGGTGGTCGCTGGGCAGCTAAGCCACGACATATAAAAGGAAACGGCGGGCTTTCAGGCCCGCCGTTTTCGATTCTGTCGTAGGGTTGAAGCGCGCGTTCCGGCCGGGTCCGGCTCAGCCACCTTTGGTGATGATATAAAGCTCTGCCGCGCCCTCGGTCCGGGTTTCGGTCAGCGCATGACCGGCTTCCACGCAGAAATGTGGCACGTCGATCACCGCGGCCGGATCATCGGCCGTCATATGAAGCTGATCGCCCGGCGCGAGGGCCGCCAGTCGTTTGCGTGCTTTCAGCACGGGCAGGGGGCACAGAAGCCCCGTGGCATCCAGTTTTTCGATCTTCATAAGACCAGTTAATCCAAGCCAATCCCGAGGTCCACGATCTTGTGACAATATGACAGGTGACGCCGGGGCGTTGTCGGTCTAGGAGTTGGTCATGTTTGATATAAGCCTCATCGACGCCGGGATCCTGCCGGCCATGATCATCGCTCTGGTTGCCGGGATTTTCAGTTTCCTGTCGCCCTGCGTGCTGCCCATCGTGCCACCCTATCTGGCCTATATGGGGGGCGTGTCGATCAATGACATGTCCAGCCAATCCAGCGCACGGCGGCGGGCGGTCGTGGCGGCGTTGTTCTTTGTGCTGGGGCTGAGCACTGTGTTCATCCTACTGGGCTTCACCGCCTCGGCCTTTGGGATGTTCTTTTTACAGAATCAGGCGCTTCTCGCTAAAATTTCCGGTGTGGTGATTATTGTCTTCGGCCTGCATTTCATCGGGCTCTTTCGCATTCCGTTTCTCGATCAAGAGGCGCGGATGGACGCGGGCGACAAGGGCGGGTCGAGTTTCGGCGCCTATGTCTTGGGGCTGGCCTTTGCCTTTGGCTGGACCCCCTGCATCGGGCCACAGCTAGGCGCGATCTTGTCACTGGCAGCAAGCGAGGCCTCCGTCTCCCGCGGGACGCTCTTGCTGGGCGTCTATGCGGCGGGGCTTGGCATTCCCTTCTTGCTGGCCGCGATGTTCATCACCCGCGCGATGACGCTGATGAACCGGATCAAACCGCATATGAAGCTGATCGAGCGGATCATGGGGGGCCTGCTGGTGATTGTTGGTCTGGCGCTGCTGACCGGCGCATTCACCGCCTTTTCCTTCTGGCTGCTTGAGACCTTTCCGATCCTTGCAACCGTAGGTTAAGCCTTAATCTTGCCCCGAATTGCGGCTAGACTATGCCGAAGAAGAGGGCGGGCATGGTGAGCACAGGGCAGGCAAAGACGGTGAAAACGCGGCGGGTGTTCTACATCCCCGGCTACGATCCGATTCACCCGCGCCGCTACCGTGAGCTTTACCGCAAGGAGGGCGCGGCGCAGGCCGCGATTTCGGGCTATGAGATTTCGCTGAAACCAAAAGCGGGCAAGGGCAATTACGGCTGGCGCATTAACGCTGGAATCGACGGTCATCAGGTGACCTCGCAGGTCGAAGTGCTGGTCTGGTCCGACATCGTGCGCGAAAGCATGAGCAATTCGATCCCCGCGACCTATTGGCAGTTGCTGCGCACCGCTTGGGTCTACATCGGCTCCGGCGCGCTTTGGCGGCTGATGCGCCTGCGCAAGGGGCCGGTTATTGCGGCGCTTTATCCGGTGGGGATGTTGATTGTGCAGGCGCTGCTGGCTGTGGCGCTTGGCCTGCTGACCTATCGCGCCCTTGAAATGGTGACGGACCATCGGGCGGCGCGGCTCGCCTTCGCGGCAGTGGGCACTGGGCTGGGCATCGCGCTGCTGCGCTGGTTTAAAAAGAAAGACGGCAAGTTTTTCGCCTATTACCTGATGCATGACTACGCCTATTCCGCCGCCACGCGGGGCGCGAACCCGCCGGAGTTGGAAGCCCGCATGGCGCAGTTTGGCAATGACATCGCCGCTGCTCTGACCGAGGATGTCGACGAGGTACTGGTTGTCGGCCACTCATCCGGGGCGCATCTGGGCGTCTCGGTACTGGCCGATCTGATCCGTGCGGGCAGGGTGCCCGAGCGCGGGCCTGCCTTGGGTTTTCTCTCGCTCGGGCAGGTGGTGCCAATGGTGTCCTTCTTGCCCCGGGCCGAGCGTTTGCGAGGCGACCTGCGCTATCTCTCAACCCGCGAGGAACTGGCATGGGTCGACGTGACGGCCCCCGGCGATGGCTGCGCCTTTGCGCTTTGCGATCCGGTCTCGGTCTCTGGCGTGGCGCCTGAGGGGAAACGCTGGCCGCTGGTCTTTTCGGCTGCCTTCACCCAAACGCTTAGCCCCACCCGCTGGAAGGCGCTGCGCTGGCGGTTCTTTCGGCTGCATTTCCAGTATCTCTGCGCCTTTGACCGCCCGCGCGACTATGACTATTTCCAAATCACCGCCGGGCCACAGACCTTGGCCGCGCGCTATGACGGGCGGCCCGCGTCGAAATCCCGGATCGACCACGCGGTCAGCAAATACACCTCTGTCGCCGCATGACCCAACCGCCCAAGCCCCCCGCGCGGCCCGACCGTGTGTCGCTCTGGCGCTATGCCAAACTGTTTCGCGCCGACATCCTCTCGGCCCAGCCCGCCCGGCTTTACCGAGCATGGATGGCGGAATTTAAAACGCCGTTCTTTCGCAGCTACCTGATGAACCAGCCCGAACTGGTGAAGACCGTTTTGAAAGACCGCCCCGAGGATTTTCCGAAATCCGACCGAATCGGCGAGGGGCTGCGCCCGCTCTTGGGCAACTCTGTCTTTCTGACCAACGGCGAGACATGGAAACGCCAGCGCCGCATCATCGACCCCGCCTTTGAGGGCGGCCGCTTGCGCGAGACTTTTCCGGCGATGTGGGACGCAGCAGAGGCCGCTGCCACACGGCTGGGAGGCAAGGCGGGGCAGGTGGTCGAGATCGAAGCCGAGACCAGCCACGCCGCAGCCGATGTGATCTTTCGCACGCTTTTTTCTCTGCCGATCGAACATGAGGTTGCCCGGGCGGTCTTTGATGAGTTTCGCAATTACCAGCGCAGCCAACCGATCCTGAACCTTGGAGCGCTTCTGCCGCTGCCGCGCTGGATGCCGCGCCTGTTTCGGCGCGACACGCGGGCCAGCGCCGCGCGCATCAGGGCGCTGATCACGGACCTGACCCAAGAGCGGATGAGGCAGATCAAAGCGCGCACCGCGCCCGACGACCTAGCCACCAAGATCATGACCCAGGCCGACCCCGAAACAGGCGAGACCTTCGATACCGAGGAGATGGTTGATCAGGTCGCGATCTTCTTCCTCGCGGGGCATGAAACCAGCGCCTCGGCTTTGGCTTGGGCGCTCTATCTCATGGCCACCCATCCCGAATGGCAGGAGCGGCTGGCGGAAGAGGCACAGGCGCTTGAGACCTGTGATTTCCCCGTGATGTCAAAACTCAAACTTAGCCGGGATGTGTTTCGGGAGACGCTGCGGCTTTATCCACCCGTGCCGATGATGGTGCGCGAGAACCGCTGCCCCGAAGCGTTTCGCGACCGAAAGGTGAGAAAGGGGGCGCAACTTGTGCTCAGCCCGTGGCACCTGCACCGGCATGAACGGCTTTGGGACAATCCCGATGGTTTTGACCCAACCCGTTGGCAGACCGAAAACGGAAAGCAGTGCCAGCGCGACGCCTTTATCCCATTCTCTGCCGGGCCACGGGTCTGCACTGGCGCGGGTTTTGCCATGGTCGAAGGGCCCCTGATCCTGTCGCGTATCCTGCGAGACTTTCACGTGACCGCCCAGCCTGATCGCGTGCCGGTGCCAGTCGCACATTTGACCGTCCGTTCAGATAAGGGCATTTGGTTAGCGCTATCAAGGCGCTAGCTTCTATCATCGGCTTTGCGTTTCAATTAGAAACGCAGCGAACGGAATCAAAATAGGACGTGGGTGACATGGGCTACGACAAGGCGCAACTTGAGCAAATGAACAGCGGCAAAGGCTTCATCGCGGCGCTCGATCAATCGGGCGGCTCCACCCCCAAGGCGCTGAGCCTCTATGGCGTGGAACCGTCGGATTACAACGGCGACGCAGAAATGTTCAAAGCCGTCCACGACATGCGGGCACGGATCATTCTGGCCGACGATTTCACCTCCGAGAAAGTAATCGGCGCGATCCTTTTTGAGCGCACGATGGATGACAGCATCAACGGCAAACCCGTCGCCCAGCTCCTGTGGGAAGACCGGGGCGTGGTGCCTTTCCTGAAGATCGACAAGGGGTTGGAGGAAACCAACAACGGCGTGCAGATGATGAAGCCGATCATGGAGATCGACGACCTGCTGGCCCGCGCGGTGAAACACGGCATCTTTGGCACAAAGGAACGCTCGGTCATTCACGAGGCCAACGAGAACGGCATCGCCGCCGTGGTGGCGCAACAGTTCGAACTGGCCAAACAGGTTTGCGCTGCCGGGCTGGTGCCGATCATTGAGCCTGAGGTGAACATCAACTCCGACACGAAGGCAGAGGCCGAAGAGATCCTGCGCGGAGAGATTGAAAAGAACCTGAACGCGCTGCCCGAGGGCGAGATGGTGATGTTGAAACTGACGATTCCTGAAAAGGCTGGTCTATATGACGAACTGGCCGGCCACGCCAACGTGCTGCGCGTCGTTGCGCTATCGGGCGGCTACTCCACGGCGGAAGCCTGCGAACGGCTGGGCAAGAACCGCACCATGATCGCCAGCTTCTCGCGCGCTTTGACTGAAGGGCTGAACGTCAAGATGACAGATGCGGAGTTCAACGAGGCGCTTGGTCAGAACATCGAGAAGATTTACCAAGCGTCGATCTGCTAAATCGGAATTTTTTGAAAATTCCGTGGCCGTTTTCTTTAAAAGAAAACGGCTACACGATCCGCCGGATGGGTTCTCTATTGCAAAATATGATGACCTGTCCGGCGTTCTCAACCGCTTGGAAACCCCGACGTTTCAACTCGCGTTCGAATTCGCGGCGACCGACGAACTTTTCGATATCGCGCGCTTTACGTCGAATAACCTGTCCGCGAATAGCCGCCTTAGATGCGAATATATCATCCAGCCAAGCGGCGGGTGAGAGAGGGGATACGAGGGCCATGGCCCGACGCTAATCTGCTTTTGGTAAACGTTCTTTTAACGCGCGCAACACGAACAACCGGATTGCCCCGGCAAGCCCGATGTCCAGCCCCCGCGCCGCGTCGATTTCAGTCACCAGCGCATTGATCGGCAGCCCCCGCGTGGCAGCAATGGCGCGGAACTCATCCCAGAATTCATCTTCGAGAGAGATTGATGTCCGGTGACCCCGAAGGGTCACCGAGTGTTTGCGGGGCCGCGCGTTCATGTCTCGCGCTTATGCGCTTCCAGATTGCGGGCGATCTGTTCGGCGCGGGCCTTCGGCGCGTCTTTCTGCGCTTTGGTCTGGCCAAAACCCACGGCGTTTTCATTCGCGCGTGCTTTGCGAGACGAACGGTCCCGCTCTTTCTTCACCTTGTTAAGGTTGATGGGCGCACTCATTTTGGTCCGATCATATTTTCGGGCCGCACGACCCGTTCAAAGGTTTCGGCATCCACAAAGCCCAGTGCGATGGCTTCTTCTTTGAGCGTGGTGCCGTTCTTATGCGCGGTCTTGGCGACCTTAGTGGCATTGTCATAGCCGATCTCGGGGGCCAGCGCGGTTACCAGCATCAGCGACTCGCGCATCAGCTTTTCGATCCGGTCCGCATCGGCCTTGAGGTCGACCACCAGATTATCGGTAAAGGCCGAGGCCGCGTCACCCAAAAGCTGCATGGATTGCAGAACGTTATAGGCCATCATTGGCTTATAAACGTTCAATTCGAAATGCCCCTGGCTGCCTGCGAAGCCCACAGCGGCATCATTGCCCATCACGTGGATGCAGACTTGCGTCAGCGCCTCGCACTGGGTCGGGTTGACCTTGCCCGGCATGATCGACGAGCCCGGTTCGTTCTCGGGCAGGATCAGCTCGCCCAGACCACAACGCGGGCCGGACCCCAGCAGGCGGATGTCATTGGCGATTTTGAACAGGCTGGCGGAGACGGTTTTCAGCGCGCCGGAGATCTCGACCATCGCGTCATGGGCGGCGAGCGCCTCGAACTTGTTCGGCGCGGTGACGAAGGGCAGGCCGGTGATCTCGGCCATGTTATGCGCCACGGTTTCGGCCCAGCCCTTTTGGGTGTTCAGCCCGGTGCCAACGGCGGTGCCGCCTTGGGCCAGTTCATAGATGCGGCCAAGCGCGTCGCGCACGCGCGCGATGCTCATGGCGACCTGATGGGTATAGCCCGAGAACTCTTGGCTCAGCGTCAGAGGCGTCGCATCCTGCGTGTGGGTGCGGCCGATCTTGATGATGCCGTCGAATTCCTCGACTTTCTTCTGCAATGCGCCGTGCAGCTTCTCCAGCCCCGGCAGCAGCACGTCACGCGCCGTCATCGCCGTGGCGATATGCATGGCGGTGGGGAAAGTGTCGTTTGACGACTGGCCCATGTTGCAGTGATCGTTCGGGTGCACCGGGTCTTTGGACCCGATGGTACCACCCATCAGTTCGATCGCGCGATTGGCAATGACCTCATTAGCGTTCATGTTCGACTGGGTGCCGGAACCTGTCTGCCAGACCACCAGCGGGAAGTTGTCGTCGAATTTGCCCTCGAAGACTTCGCCAGCGGCCTGAACGATCGCCTTGCCGCGGTCCTCATCAAGCGAACCCTGTGCCACATTGGCCTGCGCGCAGGCCTTCTTGATCACGCCAAGCGCGCGCACGATGGCGATGGGCTGCTTTTCCCAGCCGATTGGGAAGTTGATGATCGAGCGCTGCGTCTGCGCGCCCCAATATTTATCGGAAGGAACTTCGAGCGGACCAAAGCTGTCGGTTTCGGTGCGGGTATCGGCCATTTTGTGGCTCCTGCTGTGACTTATCGTTGCCCAGCGGTGTACCTGCGCCTTACGGTCTGCGCAATGCAGGGATGGCGCTAACGGCCAATCCTGCGCTACTTCCGAAAGGAATCGAGCGAGACGATCTCGGCGTCCTTGGCGGGCTCTTCCGCGACTTCCAGCTCTTCCTCATCGGTTTGGTCAAGCGTGGCCTCGTCGCGATCTTCGTCTTCTTCTTCGGTTTCCTGCTGTTCAAACCGCAGGCCGAACTCAACCGACGGGTCCACAAAGGTGCGGATCGCGTCGTAGGGAATATAAAGCGGCTCGGGCGCATCGCCGAAGTTTAGCGTGATAGCAAAGCCATCTGCGCCAACATCAAGCCCGTCATACCAGTGCTGCATCACCACGGTCATCTCATCGGGATAACGGTCTGAGAGCCAATCGGCCAATTCCGCATCCGGGTGCGAGGTGTCGAAGGTGATGAAAAAGTGGTGATTCCCCGGCAGCCCTTGGTCCGATACATCCTGCAAGACCCTGCGGATCAAGCCGCGCATGGCTTCGTGCATCAGGTTGCCGTAATCAATGCTGCGGCTCATTCTTCTCTCCGGTCCGGGCGATGGGCAGGGGTCAGCATACCCCATTCACAGGCGAGTGAAAGGGGGCGCGGCGCTAAATCGCGCGAAGGAGCAGAGCAAGCACCGCGAGCAGGATCATCGTGACGACAAAACCACGCTTGAGCGCCAGCATCAGCACAGCGGCCAATAGGGTGAGCGCGGCGGCCAGCGGATTGAAGCTTGCCCAAACCGGCGCGGGCAGGGCGAGGGTGACCCCAGGGGCGACCCGATCAAACAGCACATGCAGCGCAAACCAGACCGAGAGATTGGCGATAACCCCCACCACTGCCGCCGTGATGGCCCGCAGCGCCCCCGCGATGCGCGGCTGTTCAGAAAGCGTCTCAAGATACGGGCCTGCAAGGAAAATCCACAAAAAGCACGGCGTGAAAGTCACCCAAAGCGCCAGCAGCCCGGCAGCGAACGCGCCCGACGGGCCGCTTTGGGCAAAGCCTGCCAGCATCCCGACAAATTGCGTAACAAGGATCAGTGGCCCGGGCGTCGTCTCGGCCAAGCCGAGCGCGTCAATCATTTGGTCCGTGTTAATCCAACCGAAGTCCTGAACCACCGTCTGGGTCATATAGGCCAGCACGGCATAGGCGCCGCCGAAGGTCACCACAGCGAGCTTGGAGAAGAACAGGCCGAGTTGCAGCAGAAAATCCTCACCCAGCAGCGCCAAAAGCACAAGCGGCGCGGCCCAAAGCCCGCCCCAGATCAGCAGGGTGCGCAGACTGCGCGCAGGTGGCAGATTTGCCGGCTCGGCCACCGCAGTGGGGCTTTTGGTCAACATCCCGATGGCACCGGCCAGCAGAATGATCAGTGGAAATGGCAAGCCCAGAACAAAAATGCCGATGAACGACCCAAAGGCCAGCGCCCAGCCAAGACGCCCATGCAACGCCTTTGAAGAAACTTTCAGAAGCGCTTGGAATACCACGATAATGACGGCGGCTTTGATGCCGAGAAAAGCCGTCTGCACAAGGGGCAACCGCCCATACCACCCATATAGCAAAGCCAGCACAGCGATGAATGCCGCCCCCGGCACCACGAAAAGCAATCCGCCGAGCAGCCCGCCAGCCACACCGCGCAGACGCCAGCCCGCATAGGTCGCCAGCTGCATCGCTTCCGGTCCGGGCAACAGCATACAGAGTGAGAGCGCCCGCAGGTAGGTCTGCTCGCTTAGCCACGAGCGGTCCTCGACCAACTCACGGTGCATCACGGCGATCTGCGCTGCGGGGCCGCCGAATGACATCAGCCCGATGCGTCCGAAGACGCGAAACATTTCGGGCCAGCTGGGCGGGGTCATGTGAACTTCCTGCGCGATAGAAGCCACAGCGGCTTCGTTTCATAACGGATAGGGGCACGGAAGTGCAGGGTCAAGAACACCGCTCAAGCAATTGAAATCGCAGGGAGATGGAGGGGAAAAGTGCAGGTTTCTGTTGCCAGGTACCTGCGAACCCCGCCTTAAGCTGCAAAGCCTAAGGACTTAGATTTCAGTCGCTGAAACCGCTTACGCGGCCATCGCAACTGGAGCACGATTGTCATTTGCAATTGTACAGTTTGAACCGATAACGGTGGTATCTCACCGAAACAAAGCAACCCCTTTAGACGTTCGTCGATCCTATTTCGGCCCCATGATCCCCAAATGAAGGATGTTTGGTGGAGCCGCCGGGTACCGCCCCCGGGTCCGAACCGCTTATTACGAGCGCGTTTATGTCCATAGTCCCGAAGGACAAGATTAAAGTAGGGCCGTCATGGGTGAATTGCAAGGGGTGCGACGGCGGGAAATAATGACATCAAGGTTCACGCGCACCCCATTGTTTTATAAGTGAAGTCGCAACTTCTCAGCCAGCCTTTCCTGCATTCCGGGCAGCACGCGCGGCGAAAACGCTCTGGGCAAGGTCTTGGGTCTCCGCTTCCAGCGCCGTCAAACCTGCCGTTACCGCTTTGCCGTCCTGCGCTTCTGCGGCATTGGCGATGTCTTGGTGCAGGGCAATGATCCGCGCCCGATCTCTTGCCGTGAAGGTGATCATATTCATCAAAGGCTGCATGGCTTCGACCGCGCCCGCGAGTTGATAGCTCAGCACTGGGTTGCCCGCGCCGTCAACTAGCGCCCGGTGGAAGGCGACATCGGACGCGCAAAACGCCTCATCGGTCAGCCCCGCCTGCGCCTGCCGGTGGATTTCAGCGCGCATTGTGGCAAGGTGATCCGCCGTGCGCCGCTCTGCCGAGAGGGGGGCACAGGCGCGCTCTAGGGCGAAGCGGGCTTCGCAGGCGGTCTCAAAACTCACCGCGTTCATCGACAATAGCAACGTAGAAGTGGTGATCTGCTGCGCGTAAGCATCTGGAAAGCTGAGGCGATTCACGAAAGCGCCCCCCGTGGCCCCACGCTGCGTGCGGATCAGCGATTGCGCGGCAAGGCGCTTCAACGCTTCGCGCACCGTGGGGCGAGAGACCTCGAACTGCTCGGCCAATTCCGCCTCAGATGGCAGGCGTTGGTCGACGATCAGACGCCCGCCGATGATGGCGTCGCGAATGGCCGTGGCGATTTGAGCCGATAGATCGGCGGGGCTGCTTGGATCGATTTTCATATGTCTTACAATTAGTGTTTGCGAGGAGTTTAATTGTCTGACATTAAATCTACAAGAGCACGCAGGGGAGGGCGGCGATGACGGGCATGGTACGGTCAACACTTTGGCTGGGGTTTTTCGCCCTGATTCTAGCGGCTTGGTGGATGATGTACAGCATGGCGATGCAAATGGATGTCGATCTGCTGGGTCGTCCGGGCACGATGGGTGAACGGATGCGGCAGATGGATCCGGGCATGGATATGTATATGCCCATGACGCGCTTCTTTCCGCTTTTCACGATGTGGGGGGCGATGATGGCTGCGATGATGGTCCCGACCATGGTCCCGACCCTGCGCGCTTACGAAGACCTCATGACCTCGGCCAACGGCACCCGCGCGGGCTGGCTGGCGGTGCTTGCAGGCTACTTCGCGGTCTGGCTTGCCTTTGCAGCGGGGATCGCAGGGCTGCAATTGCTTCTCTTGCACGGCGGGGTCATCGACATGCTGGGCATCGCCAAATCGCGCTGGACTGCGGCGGCGCTGCTACTGGGCGTCGGCCTGTTCCAATTTACCCGCGCCAAGGAGGTCTGCCACGGCGTCTGCCACTCTCCGATGATGTATTTCATGGGCCATTGGCGCCCCGGTGTCGCAGGCGGTTTTCGCATGGGATTGGGCCTCGGCACCTTTTGTGCAGGCTGCTGCTGGGGCTTTATGGTACTGGGCTTTGCCGGTGGGGTGATGAACCTTGCTTGGATGGGGCTGGCGACGCTTTTCATGGTCATCGAAAAGCTGCCTCAAATCGGAAATTACATAACTAAACCAATGGGTTTCACCCTGATCCTCGGCGCTGTCGTCGTGGCGGGTTGGCCCGCAATAACAGGAGGATAATATGCCAAACAGAGAGATGACACCTGCGAATTGGGCCGTAAAAGGCGAGCTATTCCTCAACTGCTCTTGCGATGTCTTCTGCCCCTGCGTGGTCAGCCTTGGCGCGCATCTGCCGACCGAAGGTCACTGCCATGCGTGGATGGGCATCGTGATCGACGAAGGCCATTTCGAAGGGGAGGATTTGGCAGGGCTGAACGTGGGATTGTTGGTCGACATCCCGGGCCGTATGGGCGAGGGGAACTGGAAGGTCGCCGCCTATGTGGACGACCGCGCGAGCGAGGCGGCATATGATGGTTTATTGAAAATCTTCAGCGGTGCGGCGGGCGGCACGACGGGGCTGTTTACCATGCTAGTGAGCGAGATCATCGGCGCCGAACGTGCGCCGGTTGAGATCATTCGCGACGGCAACCGCCGTGTCATTAACATCGGCCGGAAGATCAACGGCGAGATCGAACTGCTCGCCGGGGCCGAACCGGGTGAGCCGGTGACGATCACCAACTCCAAATACTGGATGGGACCAAATATCGTGGCGGCGCGTGGGGTGAAATCCAAGGTCCGCGACTATGGGCGGGTTTGGGATTTCGGGGGCAAATCGGCTGAGGTCTGCGCGATCGATTGGCAGGGTGCTGCGTGATCACCCCCGGTTATACTCAGGAAATGGCGCGATATAACGCCTGGCAAAACAAACAGTTGGCAAGCGTTATTGAGGTGATGGACGAGGATGCGTTAACGCAAGATCGCAAGGCGTTTTTCGGCTCGATCTTGGGCACCCTCAACCATCTTCTTTGGTGTGATCAAATCTGGTTGTCCCGTTTTGATCCCGCCTTGCCCAAGCCGGAGGGGCCGGACACCGAACTTTGCCCCACCGGCATGGCTTGGTGCGCCGCGCGGCGCGAGTGCGACGCGGCGATCAAGGATTGGACCCAAGGCCTTCGACAGGAGGCTTTGGATGCCGATTTGTCTTGGTATTCCGGCATCATGCAGCGCGAGGTTACCACTCCCTTGGCGCAAACCGTCGTGCATTTCTTTAACCACCAGACCCATCACCGGGGGCAGGTGCATGCCATGCTGACCAGCGCCGGGTACGATGCGCCAGTGACCGATCTTATCTTAATGCCGGAGGACGTGTGATGGCTGAACTCTCCCCCTCACGCCGGATAAGGCGCACGCCCTTTTCTGCCGGGGTAGAGGCGGCAGGCGTGAAGGCCTACACCGTCTATAACCGGATGCTGCTGCCCACCGTTTTTGAAAGCACTGAAGCCGATTACCATCACTTGAAGAGAGCCGTCCAAGTCTGGGACGTGGCTTGCGAAAGACAAGTTGAGTTACGGGGGCCGGATGCGTCGCGGTTGATGCAAATGCTGACGCCGCGCGATCTGCGCGATGTGGCGCCGGGGCGCTGCGTCTATGTGCCGATCGTCGATGAGACGGGCGGTATGCTCAATGATCCGGTCGCGGTGAAGCTGGCCGAGGATCGCTGGTGGATTTCCATTGCCGATAGCGATTTATTGTTGTGGGCCAAGGGGATATGCAACGGTTATCATTTGGATGTGCTGGTGGATGAGCCGGATGTGAACCTGCTCGCGGTGCAGGGACCAAAAGCCGAAGACCTGATGGAACGCCTGTTTGGTGCGGCGGTGCGGGAGGTAAAGTTTTTCCGTTTCGGTAAATTCCACTTCCAGGGGCGCGCCATGAATATCGCGCGGTCTGGTTACTCAAAACAGGGCGGCTTTGAGATCTACGCAGAGGGTGCGGATATCGCCATGCCACTGTGGGATGCTCTGTTCGAGGCGGGGCGCGATCTGGATGTGCGCGCGGGCTGTCCAAATCTGATAGAGCGGATCGAAGGGGGATTGTTGAGTTATGGCAATGACATGACCGATGATAACACCCCGCATGAATGCGGCCTCGGCAAGCTTTGCGACACCCATGCCGCGATGGGCTGTATCGGCAGAGATGCGCTGCTACGGGTGGCCAAGGAAGGCCCAGTACAACAGATACGTCCCCTAGAGATTGCGGGCGATCCAGTGCCGCTTTGTGACAGGGCTTGGCCGCTGATGGCGGGTGACAAGCGCGTGGGGCAGGTGACTTCGACCGTTTGGTCGCCGGATTTTGGGGTGAATGTCGCCATTGGAATGGTGCGGATCACCCATTGGGATCCGGGCACGCAGTTGCAGGTTGAGACACCCGAGGGCCTGCGGGATGTGACCGTGCGTGAGAGTTTCTGGGCCTGAGGCCCGGCAAATTGAAACCTGAAAAGGAGATGAAAGATGAGCTTTAATGCATTGATTGTGAACAAAGATGACGAAGGCAAGACACATGCCGAGGTGACCCAGATCACCGAAGATCAACTGCCCGAGGCCGAGGTGACGGTCGCGGTGGAATATTCGACTGTGAACTACAAAGACGGGCTCTGCATTGGGCCCGGCGGCGGTCTGGTTCGCAACTATCCCCATGTGCCGGGGATCGACTTTGCCGGGACGGTCGAGACGTCGAGTGACGAGCGGTACAAAGCCGGCGACAAGGTCGTGCTGACCGGCTGGCGCGTGGGCGAGGCGCATTGGGGCGGCTATGCGCAGAAGGCGCGGGTCAAGGCCGACTGGCTGGTGCCGCTGCCCAACGGTTTGGATACGCGCCAAGCGATGGCCGTGGGCACGGCGGGCTTCACCGCGATGCTTGCGGTGATGGCGTTAGAGGACCACGGGATCAAGAAAGGGCCGGTGCTGGTCACGGGGGCCGCGGGTGGCGTGGGCTCGGTCGCGACCGCGATCCTTGCCAATCTCGGTTATGAGGTGGCAGCCGTTACTGGGCGGCCCGAGACCGAGGACTACCTCAAAAGCCTCGGGGCCAGCCGGATTGTCGCGCGCGATGAGATTAACGAGACGGTCAAACGCCCGCTCGAGGGCGAGACATGGGGCGGCTGTGTCGACGCTGTGGGCGGCGCGATGCTGGCCCGTGTTTTGGGGCAGATGGAATATGGCGCGAGCGTCGCTGCAGTGGGCCTTGCGGGCGGCGCGGCACTGCCCGCCACGGTGATCCCCTTCTTGCTGCGCGGCGTAAACCTGTTGGGCATCGACAGCGTCATGCAGCCCTATGACAACCGTCTACGCGCATGGGAGCGGGTGGCGAAAGACCTGCCGATGGAGAAGCTGGAGGCGATGGTTCAACCCGCGGGTCTCAGCGATTTGCCCCAACTCGGTGCAGACATCCTCAAAGGGCAGGTCAAGGGCCGGGTGGTTGTCGACGTAAACGCTTGATATTGCCTCGGCGCGGGGCGGTGTGGTTAATGGTCCACGCCGCCCCGACCGCCAGAAGGAGAGCATGATGGCCACCTATGACGACGACAATATCTTTGCCAAGATCCTGCGCAAGGAAATCCCCAGCTTCAAGGTCTATGAAGACGACAAGACCTAT
The DNA here is from genome assembly GCF_001634775.1 of Sulfitobacter sp. HI0027. Lineage (NCBI taxonomy): Bacteria > Pseudomonadati > Pseudomonadota > Alphaproteobacteria > Rhodobacterales > Roseobacteraceae > Sulfitobacter > Sulfitobacter sp. HI0027. The sequence continues at coordinate 43,943 of NZ_LWER01000046.1, read as the reverse complement.
TGCTTTATGGACATCATGCCCCGCGCCGAGGGGCATTGCTTGGTGATCCCCAAGTCGCCTTGCCGCAATATGCTCGACGCCAGCCATACGCAGTTGGCCGATTGTCTGGCGACGGTTCAAAAGGTCGGCAATGCCTGCCTGCGGGCCTTTGGTGCTGATGGCATCACGGTGCAGCAATTTAACGAAGCCGCGGGCGGGCAAGAGGTCTTTCACCTGCACTACCATATCTTGCCCCGCCATGAGGGCGATAAGCTACGCCCGCCCGGCGTCCAAGGTGACATGGACCGGATTCGCGAACAGGCCGATGCGATTGCAGCGGCGCTCGGGACAGGGTAACCCCCCCAAACTTACGTCGCAGCGGATAACGAAAAGGTCGTTTTAGCCAAGTTTCCAAGGGAGCTTGGCCGCAAGAGCTTGCCCAATGGTCGCAAGCCTCTATCCTTTGCGCACGGATGAGAAAAACAGAAACCGCGTCCTGCGTGGTGATCTGTCATCAAAGAGGGAACAGATTATGAGCGATACAAATTCGCACGGCATCCCCGAGCCTGAGGGCAAGGCGGATGTCATCAATACCGATTATGAAATCGGTCAGGACAATATCGAGCGGCAGATCGGGCCGTTCGGGCTGGATATTCACAACCCGGTCTTTCTGATTTCGGGGATCGCTGTGGTGATCTTCGTCTTTTACACAATTGCATTGCCAGAGCAGGCCGCCGCGATCTTTTCGGCCATGTTCAACTTTACGACCAAGAACTTCGATTGGTTCCTGATCGGCGCTGCCGATTTGGTGGTGATCTTTGCGCTTTTGCTGATTGTCACGCCTTTCGGCAATGTCCGCCTTGGCGGCAATGAGGCGGTCGCGGACTATACCTATCTGGGCTGGTTCGCGATGCTTTTCGCCGCGGGTATGGGCATCGGCCTGATGTTCTACGGCGTGTCTGAGCCGCTCACGCATTTCTCGACCTCCATGGGCGAAATCACGACAGAGAACGGGTTGCGCACCGACTGGGCCCCTCTGGGCGCGGCAACGGGTGACGAGGCCGGTTCGCTGCGCCTTGGCATGGCGGCGACGATCTATCACTGGGGTCTGCACCCTTGGGCGATCTACGCTATCGTCGCGCTGGCGCTGGCGCTTTTCACCTATAACAAAGGCCTGCCGCTGACGATCCGTTCGGCCTTTTATCCGGTGTTGGGCGAGCGTGTCTGGGGCTGGCCCGGACATATCATCGACATCATTGCGGTCTTTGCCACGCTCTTTGGTCTGGCCACCTCGCTGGGTCTGGGTGCGACACAGGCGAACGCGGGCTTGAACGAGCTGTTCGGGATCCCGATTGGCACCACCTCTGAGATCGTGCTGATTTCGCTCATCACTGCCGTGGCGCTGATTTCGGTGCTGCGCGGTCTTGATGGCGGCGTGAAGGTGCTGAGTGAGATCAACATGGGGCTGGCCGCCTTGCTGGCGCTGTTCACCTTGATCGTCGGGCCAACAGTGTTCCTGCTGACCTTCTTCTGGGACTCGCTGGTGGCTTACATTGAGTATCTGCCCGCGCTGGCAAATCCCTTTGGCCGCGAAGACGTGAACTTCTCCCAAGGGTGGACGGCGTTCTACTGGGCGTGGTGGATCAGCTGGTCACCTTTCGTTGGCATGTTTATCGCCCGCGTCAGCCGGGGCCGTACCGTGCGCGAATTCATCGTTTGCGTGTTGTTGATCCCTTCGCTCGTCTGCGTGCTGTGGATGTCGATCTTTGGCGGCACCGCGATCCATCAGGTGCTGAACGATGGCTACACCGCAGCCCAAGATGCGGGCCTGCCGCTGCAGCTGTTCAAGATGCTGGACGCGCTGCCCTTGGCCTCGATCACCTCTTTCATCGGCATCGTGCTGGTGGTGGTGTTCTTTGTCACCTCGTCGGACTCCGGCTCGTTGGTCATCGATACGATCACCGCAGGCGGCAAGGTCGACGCGCCGGTGCCGCAGCGGGTGTTCTGGTGCATCTTTGAAGGTGCCGTGGCCATCGCTCTGCTGATCGGCGGCGGGTTGGCGGCGCTGCAATCCATGGTGATCTCTACCGGGTTGTTGTTCACGCTGCTGCTGCTGTTCATGTGCTTCTGCATTTTCCGCGGCCTGCAGGACGAGCGTAAAATTCGCTAAGCTCCACAGGCAGTGCGACACCAACAACGGCGGCTCCTCGGGGCCGCCGTTTTCTTTGGGCGCTTGACCTTGGCCGCGCAGCGGTGGACCTTCGCGCCATGCATATTGATTCCGACTGGGTCCGCGCCCAATTCCCCGCCTTTGCCGAGCCGAGCCTTCAGGGGCAGGCCTTTTTCGAGAACGCCGGTGGGTCTTACACCTGCCGCCAAGTGATCGACCGGTTGCATCGCTTTTACACCCAGCGAAAGGTGCAGCCCTACGCCCCCTACGAGGCCAGCCGCCTTGGCGGAGAGGAGATGGACGAGGCCCGCACCCGCATGGCTGCAATCCTCGGCGTGACACCGGCAGAGCTGAGCTTTGGCCCCTCGACCACGCAAAACACCTATGTGCTGGCACAGGCCTTCGGCCAGATGCTGCAGCCCGGTGAGGCGATCGTCGTGACCAACCAAGACCATGAGGCCAACACCGGCCAATGGCGGCGGCTGGCCGCGCGGGGGATCGAAATCCGCGAATGGCAGATTGATCCAGAGACGGGGCATCTGGATCCGGCCAAGCTTGAAGAACTCTTGGACGAGAAGGTCAGGCTAGTCTGCTTTCCCCATTGCTCCAACGTGGTGGGGGAAATCAACCCTGTGACCGAGATCACGGCGCTGGCCCATGCCGCTGGTGCCTTCGTCTGCGTTGACGGTGTGTCTTATGCGCCCCACGGCTTTGCCGATGTCGGGGGGCTGGGGCCGGATATCTACCTCTTCTCCGCCTACAAGACCTTTGGGCCGCATCAGGGCGTCATGGTTATCCGCCGGGCGCTGGCGGAACTGCTGCCGAACCAAGCGCATCACTTCAACGGCGATGTGCTTTATAAACGGTTCACCCCGGCGGGCCCGGATCATGCACAGATCGCGGCCAGCGCAGGCATGGCGGATTATATCGACGCTTTCCACGCCCACCACATCGGCGGCAGCGCCGATGCGACGGCGCGCGGTGTCGCCGTGCATGATGCGATGCGGGCCCATGAGACGGCTTTGCTGCAACCGCTGCTGGACGCCATGGCGGCGCGGAATTCCGTGCGGCTGATCGGCCCGAGCGATGCGGAAAAACGTGCGCCGACGGTGGCACTGGCGCTTGACCGGCCCGGTTTTGACGTGGCGCAGGCGCTGGCCGAGCGGGGCATCATGGCGGGCGGCGGGACCTTCTACGCGGGCCGCGCGCTTGGCGCGATGGGGGTGGAGGACAGCAAGGGCGTGCTAAGGCTAAGCTTCACCCATTACACCACCAAGGACGAGGTGGATAAACTGCTGAATGCACTGGATGATCTGCTCTGAGCCTTGACCCCGGCGCGGGGGCGCTATGTTTCGGGGTCAGGCCAGGAGCAAGACACCGAACGTGAACGAAAATTCCCCGATTATCATGTGGTTCCGCCGTGATCTGCGGCTGAGCGATCAGCCCGCTTTGGCGGCGGCCTGCAAGACTGGTCGCCCGGTGATTCCGCTTTTCATTCATGACGACCAGTCAGAGGCTCTGGGCGCTGCCCCGAAGTTTCGGCTGGGGCTGGCGCTGGCCAGTCTGGGGGATACGCTTAAAGAAAAGGGCAGCCGCCTGACCCTGCGTCGCGGGGATGCGCTGGACATTCTGCGCGATGTGATCAAGCAAACCGGGGCAGGGGCGGTGTACTGGAGCCGCCTTTATGATCCCGCCGCGATCGACCGCGACACTAAGGTCAAAGATGCGCTGAAAGAAGAGGGCATCGAGGCCAGCAGCTTTGCCGGACATCTGATGTTCGAGCCTTGGACTGTCGAGACCAAGACCGGCGGTTTTTACAAGGTCTTCACCCCCTATTGGAAATCCGTCCGTGGCCGCGATGTAGCGGCACCCGTGGCGACCCCGAGCGAAATTGCAGCACCCCAAGACTGGCCCGAGAGTGACGCCTTGGACGATTGGCAGATGGACGCCGAGATGCAGCGCGGGCGTGATATCGTGCGCCCCTTTGTCCGTCTGGGCGAGGCCGCAGCACAGGCGCGGCTGGGGTCCTTCATCGCGCATATCGTCGAAGGCTATGATGAAAGCCGCGACATGCCGGGCGAAGACGGCACCTCTGCACTGTCCGAAAACCTCTCTTTGGGCGAAATCAGCCCGGCGCAATGCTGGCATGCTGGTCAGCGTGCGATGCAAGATGGCAAGCGGGGGGCAGAGACCTTTCTGAAAGAACTCGCTTGGCGCGAGTTTGCTTATCATCTGATGTACCACACGCCGCGCATCCTTGACCAAAACTGGCGCGAGGAATGGCAGGCTTTCCCGTGGAACGAGGATGAGCGCCGCGCCGAGGTCTTAGCGTGGAAACAGGGGCGCACCGGCGTGCCATTCGTCGATGCCGCCATACGCGAATTGCAGGTGACCGGGCGGATGCACAACCGGGGCCGCATGATCGTGGCGAGCTATCTGACCAAACACCTCATGTGTCACTGGCGCATCGGCCAAAAGTGGTTCGAAGAGCACCTGATCGATTGGGATCCGGCCAATAACGCGATGGGCTGGCAATGGGCCGCAGGCTCTGGCCCCGATGCAACGCCGTTCTTTCGCATTTTCAATCCTGAAACCCAGCTTGATCGGTTCGACAAGGGCCGAGACTATACCCGCCGCTGGATCGCCGAGGGCCGGGCAAGCCCGAGCAAGGATGCGCTGGCCTATTTCGTCGCGATCCCACGCCGCTGGGGCCTCAGCCCGGATGACGACTATCCCGACCCGATTGTCGATCTTTCGGAAGGGCGCGAACGGGCACTTGATGCCTACCGCAATCGTGAATTTTAAATTTTTGCGAAACAGCAGCCTGCGGTTACAGTAGGCGCCAAGAACAAGAACGGAACCGAGGTATGAAGCTGACGACAACAGAGGGGCAGAAGGGTCTGCCGCGCTATTTCCCACAGGTCTTTGCCATGGCGCAGGCGATGCAGCATGGGCGGGTGGATTTCGTCTTGCCCGATGGCCGCGCGTTCCGGGCCGAAGGGGCCAAACCCGGCCCGGTGGCCGAGGTGCACATCCACAACGATGACCTCTTTGCCCGCCTGATCCGCGAGGGCGATCTGGGCTTTTGTGACGCATACCTTGACGAATGGTGGTCGACCCCCGACCTGCAAGCCTTCATGGATCTGGTGCATGCGGGGAACGAGACGGTTTACGACGGCTTTCCGGGCCAAGGGTTGCTGCGCCAGTTTGAGAAATTCCGTTTTTGGCTGCAACGCAACAACCGCAAGCAGGCCAAACGCAACATCAGCAAGCACTATGATCTGGGCAATGCGTTCTACGGGCTTTGGCTGGATGAGACGATGACCTATTCCTCGGCCATGTTCGAGGACGGCGCGCAGATGTCGCTAGAGGCCGCGCAGACCGCCAAATACAAATCCATGGTCGATCAGATGGGGGTTCAACCGGGCGATCACGTGTTGGAAATCGGCTGCGGCTGGGGCGGTTTCGCTGAATATGCCGCTGCCGAACGGGGCTTGCACGTCACCGCGCTGACGATCAGTGCCGAGCAATATAAATACGCCGTGGACCGGATCAAAAAAGCCGGGCTGTCAGACCGTGTGACCTTTAAATTGCAGGACTACCGCGATGAACGCGGGCTCTATGACGGCATCGCCAGTATCGAGATGTTCGAGGCGGTAGGCGAGCAATATTGGCCGATCTATTTCGAGACCGTCCGCCAGCGGCTGAAGCCCGGACGCGCAGCCACGCTACAGATCATCACCGTCGATCACGCCCGCTGGGATGTTTACAAACGCGGCGTGGATTTCATTCAGAAATACATCTTTCCGGGTGGCATGTTGCCCAGCCCAAAGGTGCTGCGCGAGCAAGTGGAACGCGCCGGTCTTGTGGTCGACCGCTCGGTCGAGTTCGGCAAGAGCTATGACATCACGCTGCGCCGCTGGCACGAAACCTTTAACGCGAAATGGGATCAGATCACCGCGCTTGGCTTTGACGAACGCTTTCGCCGGATGTGGAATTTTTACCTCACTTCCTGCGCTGCGACATTTGACAGTGGAAATTGCGACGTGACGCAGATTACGGTACGGCGACCTGTGTGACCGCCCCTGCGGTCCGACCCCGCTAGGAGCCGAAAATGCCGACTGGTGCACGACTTATGGCCGCGATCTCACTCGCGGTGCTGGCCTTTATCCTGTCGGGAATGGTCGTGCCCTTGATGCCGGAAAGCACGGATTTCGGGTACTTCCTGCCGCTGAACATGGTGCTGGGCCTTCTGGTCGGCTGGCGTGTGATGGGCAAGCGCGCCGGGCGTGGCATTACGGCGGCAATCAACAACGGTCTGGCCGGAGTCTTCGTGCTGATGCTCTGGGCGATTTTCTTGCAGGCGGCGAATGAGATGGTCCGTCTGGCCCTGCGCAATCGTTATGACGATCCCTTTGAGGCCATCGTTGCCGTGTTCCAGATCGGCGCGGAGTTCGGGGTGATGATCGCCACACTTCCCATCGGTGTGGCGCTCGTTGTCGGGGCTGTGATCGCAGGTCTTTTGACCGAATTTGCTTATAACCGTTGGTCCTGATCCCCATGCGACATCTTTTTATTTACGGCACCCTGCGGCATTTGCCGCTTTTGGAAATTGTGCTTGGCCGTTCCGCCAGAGCGATTGACCTGCGGCCTGCGACCTTGCCGGGCTACCGCGTCTCAGCCGCCGCCGAGGGGCCGTTTCCCACGATTGAGACATGCGAGGCCGCGCAGGCCGAAGGGCTGCTGGTTCAAGGGCTGAGTGCGGATGATTTTGCCCGGCTCGATTTCTATGAAGGCGCCTTTGACTATGATCTGGTGCCGGTGACATTGGCAGACGGGCAGGCGGCAGAGGTCTATCTGTCGCAACCGGGGCGCTGGACGGCGCAGGGGCCGTGGTCGCTCGCACAGTGGGAGGCCGATTGGGCCGCGCTCTCGTGCCACGCCGCGCGCGAAGTCATGAGCTATATGGGCAAGCGCCCCCGCGCCGAGGTCGACGCGATGTTCCCGATGATCCGCCGCCGCGCCCATCAACAGGTGCTGGCTGAAACGAGCGCGCATGATCCGCTGGCCCTCGACGGAAAGATTGAGATTACCGGCCGAGATCGCGTTTACGCAAAGTTCTTTGCCCTTGATGAAATTTCCCTCCGCCACGAGACCTTCGACGGTGCCATGTCCGAGGAGATCGACCGCGCGGTCTTTGTCAGCGCGGATGCGGCGTTGGTGCTGCCTTATGACCCCGCACGCGACCGCGTGCTGCTGGTTGAGCAGATCCGCATGGGCCCTTTGGCGCGGGGCGATCACACTTGCTGGCAGTTAGAGCCCATCGCGGGCCATATTGATCCTGGTGAGACACCGCAGGCCGCCGCACGGCGCGAGGCGCTCGAAGAGGCGGGGATCACATTAGGTGCCTTGGAACCCGTAGGAAACGTCTATGCCTCTCCCGGCAATGCGACGGAATTCTTTCACATTTTCGTTGGATTTGCGGATTTGCCGGATCATATCATCGGCACGGGCGGTTTGGCCTCAGAGGGCGAGGATATACGGTCGCATTTGATGTCCTTTGACGATCTGATGGCCTTGGCCGATGCGCAGGCGCTTGCCAATGCGCCACTGGTGGCAAGCGCCTATTGGCTGGCCCGTCACCGCGAACGCTTGAGGTCCGAGAGCGCGACAGCTAAACCGGACGGAACATGAACTGGGGGCAAACATGCAGGTTGCAAAAGATCTGGCCGAGGCCATTGGAAATACACCGCTGATCCGGCTGCGTGGCGCGAGCGAAGAGACCGGCTGCGAAATTCTGGGCAAAGCGGAATTCATGAACCCCGGTCAGTCGGTCAAGGACCGCGCGGCGCTGTTCATCATCCGCGATGCCATTGCGCGGGGCGAGTTGAAGCCCGGCGGCACCATTGTCGAAGGCACGGCAGGCAACACCGGCATCGGGCTTGCGCTTGTGGGCGCGTCGATGGGGTTCAAAACCGTTATCGTTATTCCTGAGACCCAGTCGCAGGAAAAGAAAGACATGCTGCGGCTTGCCGGTGCCGAACTGGTGCAGGTGCCTGCGGCTCCTTACAAAAACCCCAACAACTTCGTCCGCTATTCTGAGCGTCTGGCGAAGGAACTGGCCAAGACCACGCCCGAAGGGGTGATCTGGGCCAACCAGTTCGACAATACCGCCAACCGTCAGGCGCATATTGAGACGACAGGCCCCGAGATCTGGGAACAGACAGGCGGCAAAGTGGATGGTTTCTGCTGTGCGGTCGGCTCTGGCGGCACGCTGGTTGGCGTGGCCATGGCGCTGCAGCCCAAGGGCGTGAAAATCGCACTGGCCGACCCCGATGGCGCGGCACTGCACAATTATTACACCGAAGGCGAGTTGAAAGCCGAGGGCAGCTCAATCGCCGAAGGCATCGGGCAGGGGCGGATCACCGCGAACCTCGAAGGGTTCAAACCGGATTACAGCTATAACATCTCTGACGAAGAAGCCCTGCCGGTGGTCTTTGATCTGCTGGAAAACGAAGGGCTCTGCTTGGGCGCTTCTTCTGGCGTGAACGTCGCAGGCGCCATGCGCATGGCGAAAGAAATGGGGCCGGGGCATACGATCGTCACCGTGCTTTGTGACTTTGGCACGCGCTATCAGTCCAAGCTCTTCAATCCAGAGTTCCTGCGCGAGAAGGGGCTGCCGACGCCCGGCTGGCTTGATGCCGCGCCGCAATCCATTCCAGGTGTTTTCGAGGATACATGACCCAAATGCTCCGCTTCGCCCTCGGCCTTACCGCGTTGCTGGTCTGGCTGACCGGCGCTGCAGTCGCTCAAGAACCGGTTCTGCCGGATTTTGACCAATGGGAATCCGTCGCGTCCACCGCTGAAGAGGCAATCGACGCGACGGACACGACCGAGACCATGCTAGAGGTGCAGCGCGCCCGGCTGGTCGAGTACCGCACTAAATTCGACGCGGCGCGAAATCTAAACGCGGCGCGGATCAACGCGCTGCGGGAACAAATAGCTGCCCTTGGCACCCCGCCCGAAGGCGAAGGGGCCGAACCAGAATCGCCCGAGGTCGCCGCCAACCGTGAAGAGCTGAACCGACAGCTCAACACCCTGCTGACGCCGGTTCAGCGGGCCGAAGCGGCGTACCTGCGGGCCGATGCACTGATCGGTCAAATCGACGTGGCTCTGCGCGAACGTCAGACCGAGCAGTTGATGGAGGTCGTGCCCACGCCGCTCAACCCGGTCCACTGGCGCACGGCAATCGACGATTTGGCCACCGCAGCGGGAGAAATCGCCGCCGAAGCACCGGATGATGCCGACACGGCGCGCCGCAGTCTGCGGTCCTCTCTACCCGCGGTTCTGGGGCTCACCATACTCGGCTTGGTGCTGATTTTGCGCGGTCACCACTGGTCGACGACAATCGTCGGGCGGCTCCAACAGTTTGGCGCGCGCGGTTTCGGCATCTGGCGCTTCGTCGTTTCGCTATTGCGGATCATCCTGCCCACGGTCGGTTTGGTCTTGCTGGCCATGGCCATATTGGCAACCGATTGGCTAGGGCCTCGCGGCTCTGCCTTGGTGCAGCTTCTCCCTGTAATTGGCGGCGCGATGCTCGGCGTTCGCTGGGTGGCCGAGCGGGTGTTTTCACGCGACGAAGACGAGGCGCTGATCCTGCTTCCGCGTCCCGAACGGAAAGCCGTACGCTTTTACGTCAGCATCATCACAGTGACCGTCATTCTGGGCGCGATTATCCGTGCGATTTTCGAGGGGCAACAACCGGCTGAGACCACCGAAGCAGTGCTCCGCCTGCCTGTGATGCTGCTGAGCGCCTTTGCCCTGTTCCGCATCGGTCGCATTCTGCACGGCCACAGCGACCCGGTGCCGGAGGATACACCTGCCTCTGAAGAGCCGCGCGTATCGACCCTGAGCCGCGTGGTGCGCGGTCTGGGCTTGGGCGCGATGATCGTGGCCGTGGTGGCACCGCTTTTGCTGATCAGTGGCTATTACAACGCCGCCGTGTCGCTGCTGCCGCCTTACGTCACGACGCTGGTCCTTTTGGGGCTGGTGATGACGCTGCAACGCTTCTTGGCGGATGTCTACGGCGCAATGACCGGGCAGGGCGTTCAGGCACGCGATGCGTTGATGCCGGTGTTCTTTGGCCTGATCCTACTGCTGCTCTCGCTGCCGGTGATGGCTTTGGCATGGGGCGCGCGGGTCACCGATCTGACCGAGCTTTGGGCGCTCTTCAGCCGAGGCTTCGCCTTTGGCGAGACGCGGATCCGTCCGACGGACTTCCTCTCTTTCGCAGTGATTTTCGTGATCGGCTATGCCGCCACCCGTCTTATTCAAGGTGCGCTGCGCAGCAACGTCTTGCCAAAGACGCGGATGGACATCGGCGGACAGAACGCCATCGTCTCGGGGATTGGCTATGTCGGTATTTTCCTCGCCGCGCTGCTGGCCATTACCGGGGCCGGGATCGACCTATCCGCGCTTGCCTATGTCGCCGGTGCGCTGTCGGTCGGTATCGGTTTCGGTCTGCAAAACGTGGTGTCGAACTTCGTGTCGGGGATCATCCTGTTGATCGAACGCCCGATCTCCGAAGGCGATTGGATCGAGGTGGGCGGCCAGATGGGCTATGTGCGCGACATCTCGGTGCGCTCGACAAGGATCGAGACCTTTGACCGTACCGATGTCATCGTGCCCAATGCCGATCTGATCAGCGGCACGGTCACCAATTACACCCGGGGCAATACCGTGGGCCGCCTGATCGTGCCCGTGGGCGTGGCCTATGGCACCGATACCAAACGGGTGGAAGGCATCTTGCAAGAGATCGCCCAAGCGCAGCCCATCGTGCTGACCAACCCGCCGCCTGCGGTGCTGTTCCTGAACTTCGGTGCCGATGCGCTGGAATTCGAGGTCCGCTGCTACCTGCGGGATGTCAATTGGATGATGAAGGTCAAGAACGACATCAACCACGCCATCGCCGCGCGTTTCAACGAAGAAGGGATCGAAATTCCCTTTGCCCAGCGTGATCTCTGGCTGCGCAATCCTGAGGCTTTGAAAAGCGATGCCGCGCCCGCGCAGGACGAGGGCGGCAAAACGGCGGAGCCGCAGGCATGACAGGCGAACTGTTTCGGACGGAAGCCTATCTGCGCGACGCGCCGGCCCGAGTAGCGGCCCATACGCCAGAGGGCGGGGTGATCTTGGACAATTCCCTGTTCTACCCCACTGGGGGCGGCCAGCCGGGCGACAGCGGCTGGCTGACATGGGACAAACAGGAACTCTCCATCGCCACCACCGTGCGCGACCGTGACAGTGGCCGTATCGCGCTGGTTCCGGCCGAGCCGCGTGCCCTGCCGCCCGTCGGGGCCTATGTGACCCAAGAGCTCGACTGGGACCGGCGCCACAAACATATGCGCGTGCATACGGCGCTGCATCTGTTGTCGGTGGTGATCCCGCATCCGGTGACGGGGGGGCAGATCTCGGCCAGCCACGGACGGCTTGATTTCAACATGCCCGATGCGCCCCAAGACCGGGCGGAGCTGGAAGAGGCGCTGAACCACTTCGTCTCTCTCGACGCGCGGTTGAGCGAGGATTGGATCACCGAAGCCGAACTTGATGCGGCCCCGGAACTGGTCAAAACCATGTCCGTCGCGCCGCCGCGCGGGCGGGGTGACATTCGTCTGATCCGCATTGGTGACGCGCAAGACCCCATCGACTTGCAGCCCTGTGGCGGCACCCATGTGGCCCGAACCGGCGAAATCGGCGCGCTTCGCCTTGGAAAGATTGAGAAAAAGGGCCGGTTGAACCGCCGGGTCTATGTCCACCTGGGCGGTTAGATAAATTTATCTGTCTTGGGGGGATTTCGCTCTTGCAACTCACTGTCCCCCCAAGCTAAACCGCGCATCAACGGAGCGGTGGCCGAGTGGTCGAAGGCGCACGCCTGGAAAGTGTGTAGGCGGGAGACCGTCTCCAGGGTTCGAATCCCTGTCGCTCCGCCATTTTCCCCTTTCTTGAGAATATAGTTTTTCAGCCCGTCTGGGCCGTTCGATGATGCATGCAAGAAAGCCCAGCACCTCTCGGTCCGGGCCTTCTCAGTTCTATTCACGTCGGCTCAGCGGGAGTCGTTACCCGCGCCAAAACCGCCATAGGCAAAACCTTCGCCCAAGCTGCTCTGCAGGCCGTTAGTTGAGAAGTTGGCGACAGGCGCACGATCATCCGAGAATGTCTCCAGCCGAAGGTCTGCGGCGCGTTCGTTGGGACGGGTGGCACCGGCCTGCTCAGCGTAGACAACGCCAGAGGTCACGGAGGTATCGAGCCGCAGGTCATCGTAGCGGGTCGACTGACCGGCAAGGCTGGCAGTGGCGATCAAAGTGGCGGCGGCGGTTGCGATAAAGAGTTTCATTTTCAGGTCCTTTCAGGTTTGGGAAAGGGCGGCGGCTTACTCGCTCTGGGGAGAGGCGGGGAGGTCGGGAGGCCCGTTCGATACAATGATATTAAAGGGGGACAGTGCGCTGTTACAAAGCAACTCGGTTCACCGCGCTGTGTTGAGGCGAGACGCCGCGCGATTGAAGCGTAACAATCGGCAGGAATCTCCCAAAGCATTGTTTAGGATATATGTTCTCTGGATCAAAACGTTTGACGCGCACTGCAAGCAGGGGCCAAATACCCCCTTCAAGCCCTGTTACAGACCCGTCGCAGGAACGTGTCCCACGCCACTGCACGGCCTGCTCCTCCGCGCGTGTAGAATGTTTCAATCATTAGGGTTGGTTTGGCGACAGAAAAAAGCCCGAAACGGATTTTCTCCGCTCCGGGCTTTTGATTTGTACTGCGATATTGCTTAGACCAGTGGCTCGTAAAGCACCACGCGGGTGTTCATCGGTACCCGGTCATAAAGCTCAGCCATCTGGTCGTTCACCAGACGGGCGCAGCCGTTGGAAACGCGCTTGCCCAGCGTGCTGGGATCGTTGGTGCCGTGGATCCGCAGAAAGGTGTCGCCGCGCTCTTCGGTAAAGAGGTAGAGGCCGCGAGACCCAAGCGGGTTGTCCAGACCGCCATCCATACCATCGGCGTATTTCTCGTATTTCTCCGGTTCGCGGTCGATCATATCCGGCGTCGGGGTCCAGCTTGGCCATTCCTTCTTGGCGCCCACGTAGAACTCACCGGATTCGTAGAGACCGGGGCGACCGACGCCCACGGTATAGCGCCACGCCATATTGTCGGGCAGCGTCCAGTAGAGCGCAAAGTTATCGGGATCGACGTGGATCTCATAGGGCGGCGCGCCTGCCGCGATTGGCACTTTGCGCGGCATCATCTCTGGCGGCACATCATAGTTCGGCATTTCCTTGGGCGGATGCGCCAATGCGGGCGTGGCGAGGCCGCCGCTGAATGCTGCGCCGCTGGCTGCTATACCGGTGATGAAATGTCGTCTTCTCATTGCGTCGTTCCCCTTTTCTTCAATCTCGTGTTGAAGGGGAAACCGTTTCAGGGCCCGGCTGTTCCATCATTATAACGGGATCACAAACTGTTGTAGCTTTTCAACAGCGCTTTAGGCCGACAGTCTTTCAATCACGCCCTGCGCCCAACGGTCGGCAGATTGGCCAAAACAATCATGCAACGAATCCACCGCCGTCACGCTGCCAAGCGCCAAACGGCCCAATAGACACAGGCCGGGAACGGGGTTTCCGCCTTGGTCACATAGGGTGCCGTCGGGCGCAATCGCCGCGGCCAGATCGGTTGAAACTGGCGCGAGGAAACCCTGCGTGATAAGGTTGGGCAGGGGCAGGCCCTTGATGTTGGAGAGGACCGGCGCGGGAAGCACCGCGTCGATAATAACGGAGACTTTCGCCTCCCGGCCTTGAGAGCGGAGGGTCCAACCTTGCTCTGTCTCCGCAATTTCGGGGTTCGTGGTGAGCGCCAGATCAGCCAATCCCGCGTCGATAAGGGCCAACATTTCTCGCGCCGAGGACAGGGGCGGCCCGTAAGAATACCGCTTTAGCCCCTCGTCGAAGTCTATCAACCGCTTTGCCGTCTCCGGGGTTGCGTGGCCCGGATTGAAGGCCGCGCGCCATTGATCCTGCCATTTGCGCCAAACCTGCCCTAGCGCGTAGCCCGGGCTTGGCGCGACCTCTCCGGCGGCCAGGTCTATCCCATAGCGCAGGGCGTCCATTGGGGGCAGACGGTCCTGCGCGCCGGGGTCTGACCATTCCGTTTCCAGCCACTCCGCGACCTCCGCCTCGCTCACATTCTGCGGCCCAAGGATGCGGGCCACCACGGGCACCATGGCCCCTGAGATAAGCGAGGGTGCCACCTCAGGCCCCGCGCTGACCGCTGCCGTGGCGGCTTGGATGAAATGGGCGGTCTCCTCCGGTAATGGCTCGAAAAGCGCGTCGAGGGCGGCATTCCCCGGTTTGGGGAAGGGCGGCTGACCGTTGAGCGAGAAGGGCAGAATGCGGCTCGGCTCCCCGCCCGAGGCGTGATAGCCCGCCGGATCGAAACCGCCGCCCTGCGCCGTGGTCAGGCTGCGCAACACGTCATAGGTTGACAGACCCAAGCCCCGGATGGCGACCTGTTTGCCCTGCCAGCCCGCCGCCTGTTCAGCGAGCGCTGCCGCAGGATAGGCCTGCGCGACCTCCGCCTTGGTCTGCGCCGCATGATCTTGCCATCCGGCCCATTGCGCGTCCGCCTCTACGGGCGGCTGGCCGAGGGTGAGAAGGACTTCGTTATAAACTGCCTCCGCGCCGGACTTCGATTCGACACGCCAGCCCGAGCCTTTCCGCGAGATCCGCGAGACTTGGGCCGGGATCAGCCTGAGAGTCGCGCCGGTTTTCTTAAAACCCTGCGCAAAAAGATCGTCCCAACGCGCATTAAGGTAGCGGCCCATATCGGCGCGGGATGGGAAACTGTCGGGATCGATGGGCTGGTCTTGCCACTCCGCAAAGCGCCCCACGGTCGTTCCTTGCGGCGGCCGGATGGCGATATCGCGGTATGGGATGTTGAGCAGACAATAGGCCGGCTCTGATGGGGCGAAGTTTGGTCCGGCGCCGGGGTAGGGGCCGGGCTCGTAAATATCGATCTGCACGCGGCGGTCGGTGGACTTGAGGCGCTGTGACAGGGCCTCCAACGCGCCAAGGCCCCGTGGCCCGAATCCGATCACCGCAATTCGCGCTGTACCCTTTGGCTGCATGTCGCTCCCCGATCTTATTCCAGCGCGACCGTAGAGGCGCGCCATGGCAGGGGAAAGCCCGCGCGCAACAAAAGCGCGCTACAAAAAAGGCACCCGAAGGCGCCCTTAACAAACCACTCATTTCACCGGAGAGGCTGCGATCAGCCGCCCCAGCTGCGCACCGAGCCGCAGTCCATATGGGTGAAGTTGGAGCCGGAATAGCGCCCAACACCGCCGCCGCCGCAGGCAATCGCCGCACGGGCCACCTGATGCACCGAGCGCGATGCGAGGCGCAGGTCAGCGGCCTGACCTTTAAGGTGCAGCGAGTTCTTGGCCACACCGCTAGAGCGGGAGCGCAACATCGCGTTGGTCTTTGGGCTGCGGTAGCCGGACAGAAGCATATAGGGCTCATTCACATCGAGCAGGTTATGCGACGCGGCCATGATGTCGACGGTACGCAGGTCCATGTTGGTGACCTCATCCGTCCGCCAATCGCGCATAAAGTGGTTGATCTCGGCAAAGGCGTCTTTGATATAGTGACCTTCGATCCAATAGATCATGTCCAGCCGTTCGCCTGTGCGACCGGAAAACATGCGGATGCGGCGAATATCGCCAGCGCCACGCAGAAAACCTGCCGCGTTAGAGAAGGTGGGAGCTGCTGCAACGGTGGTTGCTGCGAATGCACCCAGAAGGGCGCGTCGGGTCATACCCGAGGAGCTTGTGCCTGTCATGTGTCTCTGTCCCGTCGTCTGCCTAAGTTACCCAAGATGTTACATGGGCCATTCATCTCATCCCCAGATGCAACATTGTTATTGCATAGCGGGAAAATCTGACCAAGGGCTGAATCGGAAAGGTTCCCGAGAGGTACAAATTTAGGCAAGTTTTTGCGCAATGTGGTTAAAAAACCCAATGTTTACAGGGAAAACCGATGCCCGATGCGCACAGATCAAAACCAGATTTTCCTGCGAACGGAAATTTGAATGGACTTGCGCGTCTTATTATTGGCAAACCGGGCAGGCAATAGGGTCGCTCGGCGGCAATGGTAAATTCACGGGGAACGACATGGGATTCAGCGCGACATCTTCACGGCATCTGCCCAATCTAATCGCGGGGCTGGCCCTGATGATCACGGCGTTGATCTTTGCCGCGCCCGCCACGGCGCAGGTCACCGCTTTCAAGCAGGCGGTCGCCGAGGCTGCCGCGCAGGATGATGACATCGCTGCCTT
Source organism: Sulfitobacter sp. HI0027 (assembly GCF_001634775.1). NCBI lineage: Bacteria > Pseudomonadati > Pseudomonadota > Alphaproteobacteria > Rhodobacterales > Roseobacteraceae > Sulfitobacter > Sulfitobacter sp. HI0027. Next base: position 27,418 of record NZ_LWER01000046.1, on the reverse strand, counting down.
CTACCGCGAAAATGACTACGCCGCGATCTGGACCGGTGCCGCCGAGGAACACCGCGCGCGCCGTTCGGAATTGCTGCGGGCGATCACCACGGCGGATGACCACGGCCTGCCGGTGACGCGCTATAACCCCGATGCCGTTCTGGACATGCTGCGCAACGCGCAGAGCCCGCGCGACCGGGGATTCGCCGAAGTTGAACTGAGCCGCGTCTTCCTGCGCTACGCCCGCGACATACAGACCGGCGTGCTGATCCCCAAGCGGATCATCAGCCAGATCGTGCGTGAAATCCCTTACCGTGACCGCAAGACCTATCTGCAAGACCTGCCCAAATCCTCTCCCGCCGCTTATTTCCGCGCGCTGCCGCCGCGCAGCCTTGAGTATAATGCGCTGCTCAAAGAGAAAATCGCGATGGAAAAGCTGCTGTCGCAGGGCGGCTGGGGCCCATCGGTTCCCGCAGGCAAGCTTGAGCCGGGCGATACTGGCAATGACGTGATCGCACTGCGCAACCGTCTTATCGCCATGGGCTACCTGGAGCGGTCCAACGCCGTTGGCTATGACGCCAGCCTCACCGATGCCGTGCGCCAGTTTCAAGAGGCGCACGGGCTGAACACTGATGGCGTCGCAGGTCCGGCCACGATGAAGCAGATCAACATCGGTGTAGAGCAGCGGCTGCAATCGGTCATGGTGGCGCTGGAGCGCGAGCGGTGGTTCAACACCGACCGCGGCAAACGTCATATCCTTGTGAACATCCCCGATTTCTCGGCCAAGATCATCGACGATGGCAAAACCACCTTCCAGACCCGTTCGGTCGTGGGGGCCGCCCGCGAAGACCGCCCGACGCCGGAATTTTCGGACGTGATGGAGCATATGGTCGTGAACCCAAGCTGGTATGTGCCGCGTTCAATCATTGTTGGGGAATACCTGCCGCAGCTCAAGCAGAACCGTAATGCGGTGAACCATATCGAGATCACCGACAGCCGGGGCCGCAAGGTGAACCGCGGCGCGGTGAACTTCAACAAATATACCGCGCGGACCTTCCCCTTTGCCATGCGCCAGCCGCCCAGCAACACCAATGCTCTGGGTCTGGTGAAATTCATGTTCCCCAACAAGTACAACATCTACCTGCATGACACCCCGGCCAAGAGCCTGTTTGACCGCGACGTTCGCGCCTTCAGCCATGGCTGTGTCCGTTTGGCCGAACCGTTTGAATTTGCCTATGCGTTGATGGCTCCGCAGTCTGCGGATCCCGAAGGCGAGTTCCAAGCCATTCTGCGCAGTGGCCGCGAAACACGGATCGTCTTGGAAGAGCAAGTGCCTGTGCATCTGATCTACCGCACCGCCGTCACCAACGCCCGTGGTCACACCGAATACCGCGATGACGTCTATGGCCGGGATGCGCTGATCTGGAACGCGCTGGCCAAGGCGGGGGTGGCCTTGCGCGGCGTTCAGGGGTAACTCTCGGGCGCGCAACAAGTAAGGGCCGCCCGAAATGACCTATAGTGTTCAGCAAATCGCCAAAGCCGTCGGCGCCACCGCCGAGGGTGACATCGAACTCATGGTCAGCGGCGTTGCCGAACCGGCCAGCACCAAACAGGGTGAGATGGCGCTGGCGATGGACCCGCGCTATGCCAGCAGCCTTTCTGAGGGTGCCGCCGAGGTGGCGATGCTCTGGGAAGGCGCGGATTGGCGGGCTCTGGGTCTCAAGGCGGCAATCTTGCCGAACCGTCCGCGCTATGCGCTTTCCGGTGTGACGCGCATGCTCGACAAAGGGCAGGGGTTCAAGCCGGGCATCCATCCTACAGCCGTGATCGACCCCGAGGCCGTGCTTGGCGATGATGTCTCGGTCGGGCCGCTGGCGGTGATCTCTGCCGGGGCGCGGATTGGCGCGGGTAGCGTGATCGGGCCCCTGTGTTTTGTCGGCGTTGATGCGGCATTGGGCGAAGGCTCTTTCCTTCGTGAACACGTCAGCATCGGCGCGCGCGTCACCATCGGTCCACGCTTCATCGCACAATCAGGCGTGCGCTTGGGCGGCGACGGTTTCTCTTTCGTGACGGCTGAGCTTTCTACCGTGGAAAGCGCGCGGCAAACCTTGGGCGATCAGGGCGACGCGGCACCACAACCTTGGACCCGCATTCATTCGCTCGGCGCTGTGACCATCGGCGCGGATGTTGAGATGGGCATGGGCTCCACCATCGACAATGGCACCATCCGCGACACCCGCGTGGGCGATGGCACGAAAATCGACAACCTAGTGCACATCGGCCACAACGCGGTGATCGGTAAAAACTGTCTGCTTTGCGGGCAGGCCGGTGTTGGCGGTTCGACCCGCGTGGGCGACAATGTTGTGCTGGGCGGGCAGGTCGGTTTGGCCGATAACATCACGATTGGCGACCGGGTGATCGCGGGCGGCGGGACGATCGTGTTGTCCAACGTGCCCGAGGGGCGCACCATGCTGGGCTACCCCGCCACGCAGATGAGCAAACAAACCGAAATCTACAAAGCACTGCGCCGTTTGCCCAAACTGCTGCGTGATGTCGCGGCCCTGCAAAAGGTGGTTTCCAAAGCCGACAAGGCTGACTAAACCTGCCGCGGACATTGTTGAGGGACGCAGCCATGAGCACTCAGGATCAGGTCATTACCATCCTCGCCGAACAGGCCATGATTGAGCCGGAGGATGTCACGCTCGACAGCACGCTGGAGGATCTGGGCATCGACAGCATGGGGGTTGTCGAATGCATTTTCGCCATAGAAGAGACATTCGACATCAACGTGCCCTTCAATGCCAACAGCCCCAGCGAGAGCGATTTCGACATCTCGACAGTGCGCAGCATCGTCGCCGGGGTGGAACGGCTAAAGGCCGAACAGAGCTGAGCCCATGAAAAGAGTTGTCATCACAGGTGCCGGCACGATCAACGCTCTGGGCCTGTCGGTGCCACAGACACTGGCCGCGATGCGCGAAGGCAAATGCGGCATCGGCCCGCTTGAGTTCCGCGATGTGGAGCGGCTGGCCATCCGCATCGGCGGTCAGGTGCGCGGGTTTGAGGCCGAAGGGCGCTACAACCGCCAGCAGATCGCGCTTTACGATCGGTTCACGCAATTTACCCTCGCCGCAGCCCGTGAAGCTATTGAGCAGTCGGGGCTGACTTTCACCGATGAGTTGGCCGCCCGCGCCGGTGTGGTGCTGGGCACGGCGGGCGGTGGCGTGTCGACGTGGGACGATAACTACCGCGCGGTCTATGAAGAGGGCAAAAACCGGGTGCATCCCTTCGTGGTGCCCAAGCTGATGAACAATGCTGCGGCGAGCCATGTCAGCATGGAATGGAACCTGCGCGGCCCGTCCTTTACCGTGTCGACCGCTTGCGCCTCGTCTAACCACGCAATGGCGCAGGCTTTCGCGATGGTCCGCTCTGGCATGAGCCCGGTGATGGTGACGGGGGGATCGGAATCGATGCTGTGCTTCGGCGGTGTTAAGGCGTGGGAAGGGCTGCGCGTGATGAGCCGCGATGCGTGCAGGCCCTTCTCGGCCAACCGCAATGGGATGGTGCAAGGCGAGGGCGCGGGGGTCTTTGTCTTCGAAGACTATGACCACGCGCGGGCACGGGGGGCCGAAATCCTTTGCGAGGTTGCAGGGTTCGCCATGACGTCGGATGCCAGCGACATCGTCATGCCCTCCAAGGCCGGGGCCGGGCGGGCCATGCAGGGTGCGCTGCAGGATGCGGGGATCAACCGCGAAGAGGTCGGCTATATCAATGCTCATGGCACCGGGACGGCGGCCAACGACAAAACCGAATGCGCCGCCGTGGCGGATGTTTTCGGCACCCATGCGGATCGCTTGATGATTTCCTCCACCAAGTCGATGCACGGCCATGTCATCGGCGGCACCGGCGCGGTTGAGCTTTTGGCCTGTATCATGGCGCTACGCGATGGGGTGATCGCCCCCACCATCGGCTATGAAGAACCCGATCCTGAATGCGCGCTGGATGTGGTGCCGAATGAGGCTCGCGCGGCGCAGGTCAATGTGGCGCTCAGCAATGCCTTCGCCTTTGGCGGGATGAACGCTGTGCTGGCCCTGCGCCGCACTTGATCCACGCACGGCCAAAGAAAATGCCGCCCCCGAAGCCGGGAACGGCATCTAAATCCGTAAAATCAGGCAGGTCTTACTGCTCGATCACCGAAACTTCATCATAGCCAGCGGTGAACCCATCGAGCGAGAGTGTGAGATTCACTTTTTGATCCGGGGCCAGCGCGGGCACAATGGTCAGCACCGCTTGCTTGCCGCGTTTGAAAGCACCGATATCGGCATCGGTCAGACCCATGCGCACATAGCAGCCCACCGGATTGCAGAAAGCGTAGGGGTAGCGGCGGGCCTTGCCACCATCGACCGACAGGGTCAGCTGTGCGGGCAGGGCGGTCTCAAGCGGGACAACAACCGTGGCACCGGCTTTGGCCTGACCACCATCAGGCAGACGGAAAAGCGAGACTTCGGCAACCGGCGCGCCTTCGCCATCAGCAAGGAGCTGGTACATCTGGCAGGGGTCGACCTCTTCCTCGGTCTTGATGCAGCGCATTTCCCAAGAGCCGATCTCTTTCTTGGTGTAGGGCTTGCCCAGTTCGGGGTCTTTGTCCGCATCTTCGCCAAGGCTCAGCTGTTCTTCGATCTGAGCCGCATTGCCGCTGGTGCCGGGCTGGAGCTGCTGCTCTTCGGTCTGGGCAGGCTGTTCTTCCGTAGCGGTCTGGGCCAAAGCCGTCATTGGGGCCGTCAGTGCAAGCGCTGCACAAAGCGGCAGGGCGGTCATAAACTTGCTCATGTCATATCCACATTTGTTGCGTTACCGCCCCTTACCACGCCGCCGCGGGATTGTCAGTGGCCATGGCCGCATTTCAATCATGGTTCGGGCAATTTCATGCCGACCTGAGCGGGGGCGGTTTCCCTACGTTCTCAGGGGTTTAGGCGGCACAAATGCAAAAGGGGACGCAGCGCGCCCCCTTTCCGTGTACTTTCTCCCCGTCGGACTGGGCCGACTTATTAATGCCACGTTAGGCAAGCAGATGATGCCGGTCAACAGGAAAAATGCGACAATCTGTCAGGGGCTCGCGACAGTCCTTGGCAGAAAAAGGGCCGCACCCGAGGGCGCGGCCAAGTCTAACAGGGAGGAAGTACACCCACCCGAAAGAAGGACATGCGGGCGGGGTGCCTTCACTATGGCGCGCAAAGGTTAAGTTTGTATGCTCTAGTGGAACGGACGAATGGCTAAATTTGACAGAAAGGCCCCAGCGTGAGCAGTGACATCTTTATCGGCGGCGGCGGTCCCGACCATGCGACCAAGCAATTCCTCGATCTTAGCTATGCCAACCGCCACGGGCTGATCGCGGGGGCGACGGGCACGGGCAAGACGGTGACGCTGCAAATCCTTGCCGAGGGCTTTGCCAATGCCGGGGTGCCGGTGTTTCTGTCGGATGTGAAAGGCGATCTGTCCGGCCTTGCAGTCGCGGGAAGCGAGACCGCCAAACTGCATGTCCCCTTCACCGAACGCGCGGCAAAGATCGGCTTTGACGACTATGCCTATCAATCCTTTCCGGTGACTTTTTGGGATCTTTTTGGGCAGCAGGGCCACCCCGTTCGCACCACCGTTTCCGAGATGGGCCCGCTGCTGATCGCCCAATTGCTCAGCCTTTCCGAGGCGCAGGAGGGCATCCTGAACATCGCCTTTCGCGTGGCCGACGAAGAGGGGATGCCCCTTTTGGACCTGAAAGACCTGCAATCCCTGCTGGTCTGGGTGGGCGAGAATGCAAAGGACTTGGCGCTGCGCTATGGCAATGTCTCGACCGCGTCGGCGGGCACGATCCAGCGGCGGCTGTTGGTGCTGGAGAACCAAGGCGGCGCGCAGTTGTTCGGCGAACCGGCGCTGGCGCTGTCGGACCTGATGCGCTGCGATGCCGATGGCCGCGGACGGATCAACATCCTCGCCGCCGACAAGCTCATGGCCTCGCCCAAGCTCTATGCCACCTTCCTGCTGTTGCTCATGTCCGAGCTTTTCGAAGAACTGCCCGAGGTCGGCGACCCCGACAAACCGAAGCTCGTGTTCTTCTTCGACGAAGCGCATCTGCTGTTTGACGACGCGCCCAAGGCGCTGGTCGACAAGGTAGAGCAGGTGGCACGCCTGATCCGCTCCAAGGGGGTCGGCGTCTATTTTGTCACCCAAAACCCCGCCGACGTGCCCGACGATATCTTGGGCCAGCTTGGCAACCGCATCCAACACGCGCTGCGCGCTTTTACGGCGCGCGACCGTAAGGAACTGCGCCAAGCTGCTGAGACCTACCGCGAAAACCCGCGTTTCGACACCGAAGAGGCGATCCGCGAGGTCGGCGTGGGCGAGGCGGTGACCTCTATGCTGCAACGCAAGGGCGTGCCGGGCGTGGTGGAGCGCACCTTGATCCGCCCGCCGTCTTCCCGGCTGGGGCCAATCACGGTGGCAGAGCGTGCGGCGGTGCTGGCGGAGTCCGATCTGGCGGGGAAATACGAGACCGTTCAAGACCGCAACTCGGCCTATGAGATGCTGAAGGCCCGCGCGGAGGCGGCCGCCAAAGAGGCCGAGAAAGTCGAAGCCGCCGCCGAGGCAGAGGATGAAGCAGCCCGCGAGTTTCAAAAAGCCCGCCGCTATGGCGGAGCTCGCAGCGGCGGCGGCAGCCGATCGGGCCGCAAGGCTTCGGACGGATTTGGCGATGCCATCGCAAGCGCGGTGATCAAGGAACTGAAAGGCACCACCGGGCGCCGTATCGTACGCGGCATCTTGGGCGGTTTGTTCAAAGGGCGCTGAGAAGGTGGACAGACCAAAAAGGGGCGCGGTAGCAATACCGCGCCCCTCTTATATCAGGTGATCTCACCCACAGTTTACCGCTCGGGGATCAACCCGCGTGGGCTGAAGCGTAGCACCAGCAGAAGCACGATGCCCATGGTCAACAGCCGCATATGCGCGGCGCTTTCGATCAGATGCGCCTTCAATGCCGAGCCTTCGGACATGCCAGCGGTGATCAGGCTCATCAGCCACAGACCCATCGGTTCGACCTGCACCCAGAGGAACCAGATCAGGAAACCACCCAAGATCGCGCCGAAGTTGTTGCCCGACCCGCCAACGATCACCATCACCCAGATAAGGAAGGTAAAGCGCAGCGGCTGATAGGTGCCCGGTGTCAACTGGCTGTCCATCGTGGTCATCATCGCACCCGCGATGCCGCAAATGGCAGAGCCGAGGATGAAGACCTGCAGATGCCGCGCGGTCACATCCTTGCCCATGGCTTCGGCCGCGACTTCGTTGTCTCGGATTGCCCGCAGCATCCGGCCCCAAGGGGAATGCAGGGCACGCTGGCTCATCCACAGCAAAAGGATCAGAACCACCGCGAAAAGCGCGATATAAAGCAGTTTGACCCAAAGCGTCGAAGCCTCCACCGGGTCAAACCCGAAGCCGGCGGCGCGTTCCACAAAGGAGGTGCTGTTCTGCAGATCGATCTCATAGGGCACCGGACGGGGCAGGCCGATCACGTTTTTCACGCCGCGGCTCATCCAGTCTTCGTTTTTCAGCACCGCGATGATGATCTCGGCAATCCCCAGCGTGGCAATCGCCAGATAGTCCGACCGCAGGCCAAGCGCCGTCTTACCGATGAGCCAAGCCGCCCCCGCAGCAAAGAGACCACCCACGGGCCAAGAGATCAGCACCGGCAGGCCAAGACCACCAAGATAGCCGGTCTGCGCGGGATTGATCGCCTCGACCGCCTCAACCGCAGGATCAAGCAGGGCGCGGAAGATGAAAAAACCGATGACCAACACCGCGATCACCGCAAGGGTGCGCGCCGTGCCGGGGGCCATGCGTTTCATCAGCATGACCGCCGCCACCACGGTGCCCGCCCCAAGGGCCAGCGCCCCCAGAATGGCGAATCCACCGGTAGACCAAGCGCCCTCGGTCGGGGGCATGGAGACCAGTACAGCCGCCAGACCGCCCAAGGCAACAAAGCCCATGACGCCGACGTTGAACAGCCCCGCAAAGCCCCATTGCAGGTTCACCCCAAGCGCCATGATCGAAGAGATCAGGCCCATGGCGATGATAAGCAGAGCAGAGTTCCAGCTTTGGGCAAAGCCAGTGTAGATGATCATCAAGGCGATGATGCCGAAAAGGATCGTGTTTTTCACAGTCTGGGTCATACCGATTTCCCCTTGAACAGGCCGGTGGGCTTGATCAGCAGAACGATCAGAAGAATGACGAAGCTGACCGCAAATTTGTAATCCGTGCTCATAAGCTGCACCAAGCCGTCAGGCTGCAGCCCTTCGGGCATCACATAGCCCAGCACCTTTTTCCACGCATAGGTGATCGTAACCTCGCTGAATGCGATCACGAAACCGCCCGCGATCGCCCCCACCGGAGAGCCAAGCCCGCCGACGATGGCCGCCGCGAAGATCGGCAACAGAAGTTGGAAATAGGTGAAGGGTTTGAACGACTTATCAAGTCCGTAAAGCGTGCCCGCGATGGTCGCGAGTGCGGCCACGATCATCCATGTGATCATCACCACCCGCTCAGGGTTGATGCCCGACAAAAGCGCCAGATCCTCGTTGTCGGAATAGGCCCGCATGGATTTGCCCGCGCGGGTCTTGTTGAGGAACCAGAACAGCACGGCCACAACGATGATCGCGGTGATGATGGTGATGCCTTGGGTCGTCTTGAAGGCCAGACCTTCGCGCAGGCCGGTCATCTCTTTGAAATCCCGCGCCGACATGATGAAGCGCTGCCCGTCGAGGAAGTTCTGATCGTCCGCGCCGATGATGAAGCGGGTGATCCCGTTGTAGATGAAGGTCACGCCGAGCGAGACGATCACGAGGATCACCGGTTTGGCCTTTTGCTCGCGGTAGAATTTATAGACCACCCTGTCGGTGCCCAGCACCAGCAGCATGGCAAAGGCGATGCCGAAGGGCAGGGCCAGAAGCGCCGTGGGCAGCACGCCGAGGCTGAGACCCATGGACTGGAACAGCCATGTTATCAGGATCGTCGCCATGGTGCCCATGGCCATCGTGTCGCCATGGGCGAAGTTGGAAAACCGCAGGATGCCGTAGACCAGCGTCACCCCAAGCGCGCCAAGCGCCAGCTGCGAGCCATAGGCGATGCCCGGAATGAGCACATAGTTCGAAAGTGCAATAATTGCGTTGAGCAGATCCATGTTCAGCCCCCTAGAAACGATTTGCGGACTTCAGGATCGGCCAGAAGCTCTTTGCCGGTGCCGGTAAAGGCGTTTGCCCCCTGCACAAGCACATAGCCCTTGTCCGCGATCTCAAGCGCCTGACGGGCGTTCTGTTCGACCATCAGGATCGGGATGCCGGTGCGGGCCACCTCGATGATCCGGTCAAAGAGTTCGTCCATCACGATGGGCGAGACACCCGCTGTCGGCTCATCCAGCATCAAGACCTTAGGTTGGGTCATCAGCGCCCGGCCCACGGCGACCTGCTGGCGTTGACCGCCCGACAGTTCGCCCGCTGCCTGATTGCGTTTTTCCTTGAGGATCGGGAAGAGGTCATAGACCTGCGCCATCGTATCGCAGAAATCGTCACGGCGGATGAAGGCCCCCATCTCTAGATTCTCTTCGACCGTCATCGAGGTAAAGATGTTTGAGGTCTGGGGGACAAAGCCCATGCCCTTGGCCACCCGGTCTTGCGGGCTGAGATTGGTGATATCCTCCCCATCCAGCCGCACATGGCCTTTGCGCATGTCGAGCATGCCAAAGACCGCCTTCATACCAGTGGATTTGCCCGCACCATTGGGGCCGACGATCACGGCGATTTCGCCGCGATCCACTGCGATGGTGCAGTCATGCAGAATGTCGGGGCCCGCGCCGTATCCGGCGGTCATGCTGTCGCCGATCAGAAAGGGGCCGCCGGGGGCGGGGTGAGTTTTGCCGCTGGCCTTGGGCATGATGCTGCCTTGGCCCTTTGCGTTGCCGACCGACCAATCTTTGTTGCCGCGGTCGCCGTAGGGATCATTGCTCATGCGCCTACCTTGTCCTTGTTCTTCAGGCCGGTGCCGAGATAGGCCTCGATCACCTGCTCGTTCGCCTTGATCTCATCGAGCGTGCCTTCGGCCAGCACGTGACCTTCGGCCATGCAGATCACCGGGTCGCAAAGGCGGCCAATGAAATCCATGTCATGCTCGATGACGACGAATGTGTAATTGCGTTCTTGGTTCAGACGGATGATCGCGTCACCGATGGTGTTGAGCAGCGTCCGGTTCACACCCGCGCCGACCTCATCCAGAAAGACGATCTTGGCATCCACCATCATGGTGCGGCCCAGTTCCAGCAGCTTTTTCTGGCCGCCCGAGATCTGACCGGCCTTTTGCTCGGACAGATGTTCGATGGTCAGGAATTCCAGCACCTCATCGGCCTTGGCTTTCAGTGCGCGTTCCTCATCGGCGATGCGCTTGGTACCGAACCATGTGTTCCACAGTGTTTCGCCCGACTGGTTGCCCGGCACCATCATCAGGTTCTCACGGCATGACATCGACGAAAATTCATGCGCAATCTGGAAGGTGCGCAGCAGCCCTTTATGGAACAGCTCATGCGGGGGCAGGCCGGTGATGTCTTCACCGTCCATGGTGACCCGGCCCGAAGTGGGCTGCAGCACGCCTGCGATAACGTTGAACAGCGTGGTTTTCCCCGCGCCATTGGGGCCGATCAATCCGGTGATCGATCCCTTTTCAATCGACAGGCTTGCCCCGTCGACGGCGTGAAACCCGCCGAAGTGTTTGTGTACGTCGTCTACGACGATCATATGTCCATCCCCGTGTCCGCCACCTTGTGGCTGGTTTTTATTGGTCGTCTTGCGGTGGGCCGCGCATATCCGCGCCGCCTCACCTGTTTACAGTCTGCTGAGATTCTTGGAAGGGACCGCTGCGGTCCTTTTATGAAGAAAGTTTGCCGCTGCCTCGTTAAAGGCAGATCGCGCAGCATTGCCGAAATCACACTCAGCAAGATACATGCTCAGAGCCCTGACCGGCACGGCCATCTGTTGCTTTTTCATCCTGTCCTCCCAGACGGGACGTGTTTTCCACGTCCTCAATAGGCGTTTTGTACTGGCTGCCCGCGCGGAATAAAAGCCGATTTCCAAAGCAAAAGGCCCGATCGCGATGCAACCGGGCCCCTGCAAGTGTTTCAGACGAAGCTTAGATCAGCGGTAGCCGACCGTCACCATCTTACCGTCTTTCATTTCGATCTCACGGTAGCTGCCCGCGCTTTCACCCGGTCCGATCAGCTCAACCGCCGACGCACCGACATAGTCAACATCGCCGCCGTCTTTGATGATCTGCAGCGCTTTGCCCAGCTCACCCGGCAGGATTTTTTCGCCCGGTGCGTTGGCGACATCCATCACTTTTTCTTTGTACATCGCCGGATCGTTGGACCCTGCGGCCTGCATCGCCAGCAGCATCAGAGCCGCCGCGTCATAGGCTTCGGGCGAGAAGGCGTTGGTCGGCTCGAAACCGGCTTCTTCGCCCATCTTCTTATAGTTGTCGGGGCCTTCGCCAGAGGCGCTTGGATTCTGACCGAAAGAACCATCCGCGATCTCGGCGAATTTCTCTTCCAGCGTGTCGGAGACCATGCCGTCGGGGAACATGAAGGTGTCGAACGCGCCTGCGTCTAGCGCGCCGTTCACGATGCCCGCACCGCCTTGGTCGACGTATCCGGCCACGATCAGCACTTCACCACCGGCAGAGGCCAGCGCGCCGACTTCGGCGGAATAGTCCGCTTTGCCGTCTTCATGCGATGTGTTGATGGTGACAGTGCCGCCGGATTCCTTAAACGCGGTTTCAAAGCTGTCGGCCAGACCTTTACCATAGTCGTTGTTGGTATAGGTGACGGCGACTTCTTTGATGCCACGGTCGTTCAAGATGTCGGCCATGACCTGACCCTGACGCGCGTCCGACGGCGATGTGCGGAAGAACAGGCCGTTGTCTTCGACGGTCGACAGAGCAGGCGAAGTCGCCGATGGCGAGATCATCACGATGCCGTTCGGAATGGCGACGTTCTGCAGCGAGGCTGTCGTCTCGCCCGAGCACATGCCGCCCACAATACCGCTGACGCGATCAGAGGTGATCAGACGCTCAGCCGATGCCACGGCAAGGCCCGCGTCGATGCAGCCGGTGTCGCCACGCTCGGACGAAACGGTGGCCCCGTCGAGGAACATGCCGCTCTCGTTAACTTCGGAAATCGCCAGTTCAGCACCGGCGGCCATGTCATTGGCCAGCGATTCCAGCGGGCCGGTGAAGCCCAGCAGAATGCCGATTTTTGTGTCTTCTGCATGCGCGCCGGTGGCGAGCAAAGCTACGGCCGTTGTGGCCATCAATATTTTTTTCATTTGGTACTCTCCCTTAGTTGAACTCTCGTTCTGATCGAACGTTAGGTCGTGGTTTCGAAAAAGAAAAGGCGATTTATCACGCGGTCTGCGCGGGCGGCTTTTCGCGTGTGCCGAGTGGAATGCTGGAAATGGGCCGCTTGCTGGCTATGTCTTGTTCCAAGCCCCCATGCCCAAAGGAGCCTGCCCATGACATCCGCCAAACAATTTGCAACCGCCACTTTAATCGGCCTTAGCAGCCTCTGCGCCGCAGGCGCGGTAAGCGCCCAGAGCAGCCTGACGATCACCCCCATAGCCGAGGGTCTAGAGGCGCCTTGGGGCATCGCCCCCATGCCCGACGGCGGCCTGTTGGTCACCGAGAAAGCCGGGCGGCTGATCTACCAAAAAGACGGCGCACGGCATGAGGTGTCGGGCCTGCCCGAGGTGGCCGTGGTCGGGCAGGGCGGTCTGTTGGACATCACCCTGGCCGAGGATTTCGCGCAGAGCCGCCTGTTGTTCCTGACCTATGCCAAACCCCAAGAAGGCGGCGGCGCGGGCACCGCTTTGGCCAGCGCGCGCCTGTCGGAAGATGCCCGTAGTCTGGAAAACTTGACCGAGCTTTTCGCCATGAAACCGGGCAGCAGCGGCGGGCAGCACTTCGGCTCTCGCGTGGTCGAGGCGCCGGATGGCACGCTGCTGGTGACCATTGGCGAACGTGGCGATCGCCCCGCAGCCCAAGACCGCAGCACCCATAACGGCAGCATCATCCGCGTGAACCGCGACGGTTCGGTGCCCGACGACAATCCCTTTGTCGATATGCCCGATGTGCTGCCCGAGATCTGGTCCTACGGCCACCGCAACCCGCAAGGCGCGGGGCTGGATCTGGAAGGGCGGCTTTGGGTGTCGGAACATGGGGCCAAGGGCGGCGACGAGGTGAACCGCATCACCAAGGGCACGAACTACGGCTGGCCGGTAATTTCCTACGGGGAGCATTATTCGGGTGCGAAGATCGGTGAGGGCACCTCGAAAGAGGGGATGGCGCAGCCCGAATTCTACTGGGATCCCTCTATCGCGCCTGCGGGGCTGGTGGTCTACTCCGGCGCGCAATTCCCCGAGTGGAAAGGCGATTTCTTCGTAGGCTCGCTCAAGTTCGACTATATCGCCCGGCTAAGTGGTGACCCGCTGGAAGAGGTCCAGCAGATCAAAACCGCCGAGACTGCCCGCGTGCGCGATGTCGTCGAAGGCCCCGAAGGGGCGATCTGGTTCATCTCAGAGGGCAATGGCACCGTCTACCGGATGACGCCTTGACCCTCAGGCGGGCTGCCGGGTGGATTGGCTGCCCCGCTCGCGATAGGGCGTGGTCTGATAATGCGCCCGGTAGCATTTGGAGAAATGCGAGGGCGAAGCAAAGCCGCAGGCCAGCGCCACGTTGATCACGCTCATATCCGTCTGCATCAACAGGTTACGCGCCTTTTGCAGCCGCAGTTCCATGTAATAGCGTTTGGGGCTGCGGTTCAGGTAGCGGCGGAACAGCCGCTCCAACTGGCGGGTCGACATGCCGACATCGCGCGCAAGGATCGAGGGGCTGATCGGCTCTTCGATATTGCGCTCCATCTGCTGGATGACTTGGCTAAGCTTGGGATGACGTACGCCGATTCGTGTCGGTACCGACAGGCGCTGCGTGTCTTGGTCCGTGCGGATCGACGAATAGATCAGCTGGTCCGCCACGGCATTGGCTGTTTCTTCGCCGTGATCATCGGCGATGAGTTTCAGCATCAAATCCAGAGACGAGGTGCCGCCCGCCGTGGTCAACCGGTTGCCGTCCACCACGAAAACCGATTTCGTCAGGATAACCTCTTCGAATTCCTCGCCAAAGCTGTCTTGATTCTCCCAATGGATCGTTGCGCGTTTGCCATCCAGCAGCCCGGCCTTGGCCAGCGTGTGCGCTGCGGTGCACAGGCCGCCCACCACCAACCCTTTGCGGGCCTCGCGGCGCAACCAAGCCAACAGTTTCTTGGTAGTCGCCGCCTGTACGTCGAGGCCGCCGCAGATCACAATCGTGTCGTCACGGCCCAATTCCTCTAGCCCGCCATCAAGCGCAAAGACCGCGCCGGCCGAGCTTGTGCAGGCCTCACCGCTTTCGCCCACGGCCTGCCATTGGTAGACCTCGCGTTCGAGCATGCGGTTGGTGATACGCAGGCATTCCACAGCGGAGGCAAAGCTCAGCAGAGTGAAATTCTCCAACAGCACAAAGACGAAGCGCCGCGGCTTGTCGGTCTGGGGGGGCATGCGGGTGGCCGGGCGCGGTTGGGACATCTCGGCGTCTTTCTACTCAGGTCGTCTCTGCCGACATGTGCCATGGCCGCCAGAACTTGCCGAAAACATTGCCCACGGCCCTGTCGCAACGTCAATAGGGCGCATTTCGGTTCTGGTCACTTTCCCCGCGCCTTTGTATAGAGAAAGATCACGAAGCGCCGACACTCGGCGCTGTGGAGCGGAGTAGAAAGATGACAGACTGGAGCACCTCAAGCTGGCGCAGCAAACCGCGCGTCCAGATGCCCGATTACCCTGACCAAGCCGCATTGCAAGCGGTTGAGGCACAGCTGGCACGCTATCCGGTCCTCGTTTTTGCGGGCGAAGCACGCCGGTTGAAGAAACATCTGGCCGCCGCTGGCCGTGGCGAAGCCTTCCTTTTGCAGGGCGGCGATTGCGCGGAGAGCTTTGAGCAGTTCAGCTCGGACGCCATTCGCGACACATTCAAAGTGATGTTGCAGATGGCCATCGTGCTGACCCATGGTGCCAAAGTGCCGGTGATCAAGCTGGGCCGTATGGCGGGGCAATTCGCCAAACCGCGTTCGGCCCCGACCGAGACAGTTGATGGCGTGGAACTGCCCAGCTACCGCGGCGACATCATCAACGATCTGGCCTTCACCGCCGAGTCGCGCATCCCCGACCCGCAAAAGATGCTGCGCGCCTACACACAGGCCGCCGCCACGCTGAACCTTTTGCGCGCCTTCTCAACCGGGGGCTATGCGGATGTGCATCAGGTGCACGGCTGGACGCTGGGCTTCACCGACGACGAAAAGGCCGAGAAATACCGTGAGATCGCGAACCGCATCTCTGACACGCTGGATTTCATGGCCGCCGCTGGCGTAACCGCCGAAACCGCGCATACGCTGCAATCGGTGGAATTTTACACCAGCCACGAATCCCTGCTGCTGGAGTATGAAGAGGCGCTTTGCCGTCGCGACAGCCAGACCGGCAAATGGCTGGCAGGTTCGGGCCATATGATCTGGATCGGTGACCGCACGCGGCAGCCGGACGGCGCGCATGTGGAATTCGCCCGTGGTGTGCAAAACCCGATCGGCCTGAAATGCGGCCCCTCGATGACCAGCGATGACCTCAAGCAATTGATGGCCAAGCTGAACCCCGACAACGAAGAAGGCCGTCTGACGCTGATCTCGCGCTTTGGTGCGGGACAGGTGGGCGATCACCTGCCGCGTCTCATCAAAACCGTGCAGGAAGAGGGCGCGAATGTCGTCTGGACCTGTGACGCGATGCACGGCAACACGATCAAATCCTCGACCGGCTACAAGACCCGGCCGTTTGATTCCGTGCTGCGCGAAGTGCATGAGTTCTTCGCCGTGCACAACGCCGAAGGCTCTGTCCCCGGTGGTGTGCATTTCGAGATGACAGGCCAAGACGTGACCGAATGCACCGGCGGCGTGCGCGCGGTCAGCGACGAAGACCTGTCGGACCGCTACCACACTGCTTGCGACCCGCGCCTGAACGCCAGCCAGTCGCTGGAATTGGCGTTCTTGGTTGCCGAAGAACTGTCGAACCGCCGCACGGCACAGACAGCGCGGGCAGCTGGGTAACAGACGCGACCTTGGCCGACCAACGATGAGATTGACGCCGCCCCGCATGATGCAGGGCGGCGTTTTTTTACGTTCGAAGGGCAGGTTTGCGCGCTATTCCTGCTCTGACTTCACCAGACGCAGGTAGGGCGGCAGATCTCCCGTCTTGGCACTGGTGAAGCTGGCTTTTCCCTCTGCAAATCCGGTTTCCCTTGGCAAAGTCGACTGTTGCAACGGAGCGGCATAGCGCAACGCTCTGGTCGCTCCGCCAATGCCGCTGCGCCGCGTCGCCTGCGCCAGATCGAAACGCCGCGGGGTTTGGCCGACCTCGCCCTGCACGACGAGACAGCCCAGCACCCGGCTGACATCGCCCAGATCGCTTTTAAGCGGCAAAAGCAGCATGCGCCCCGTCAAAGCCGGTCGCCCATAGGAGGCAGCCGCGCTGAGATGCAGGGTGGATTGACCGGGAAGTTGAAAAACCTCTTCCAGCGCCTCGCTGACGCGGGGACGCGATTGCGTGCCGAAAAAGGCGGTGATTGGCATGCCACGCACTTCCATCCCCATGAGATCGCGCAGATGGCCGCCCGCGATACGCAACCGCCCAACACCCACCGCGACACGTTCAAGGATAAAGGCGTATTCCAGCGCAGCCTCTATCCCGCGCGGGTCGATATCGGACCGCCGCGGCATCAATCTGTTGCCACGCAAGGCTTCCCAATAGGCTTCGACCTGCGCCAGCGGGCCATAGCCAACATGCGTCCGATGATCTGACATGGCGACAACATTCTGCGCGGTGTGGCCTGTATTGCCCATTAAAACTCACCCATAAGGACCTGGCCAATACAGCTGCCGTTTTTGAAACGACAGCGGCACAATGTGGCCGAAAACATTACCAAATCATTAATACCGCAGACCGAGAGAGAATTCGTCCCGCTTTCGGCGAAGTGGTTAACAACATTGCGGTGGGATCAGCCGCGCCATCGGGGCCGGGGGCTTGCCCCCCGCGGGGGTTTCGCCGTAAGGCAGGACATGACCGCCCTTGCAAGGAACGCGCCGATGATCAGGTCCATGACAGGTTTCGCCTCTGCCTCCGGCGCTTTGGAGGGCTGGAGCTGGTCTTGGGAGTTGCGCGCGGTCAATGGCAAAGGGCTCGACCTGCGGCTGCGTGTGCCCGATTGGGTCGACGGGCTGGAGGTCGCCCTGCGCAAGCAGGTGACGGCTCAGGTGGCGCGGGGCAATATCACCTGCAACCTGCGGATATCCTCGGCTGAGAGCGACGGCAGCTTGCAGGTCAACGCGGCGCATGTCGACACGCTGCTGACCGCCCTGCATGAGATTGAGGCCCGCGCGATGGATGCCGGTGTGTCGCTCGCGCCTTCGCGGGCAAGCGACATTCTCACCATGCGCGGCGTGCTGGAACAGGCCGAGCAGGCACAGGACATCGACGCGCTGCGCGACGCTTTGCTGTCGGAAATGCCCGCCTTGCTGCGCGACTTCAACGCCATGCGCGCGCAAGAAGGCGCGGCGCTGGCCGCGGTGATGCAGGACCAGTTGACCGAGGTCGAAAACCTTGCCGCCGAAGCCGCGTCATTGGCGGAGGCGCGCCGCGAAGACAGCGCCGCCAACCTGCGCCGCAACCTCGCACGGGTGCTCGACAACAGCGAAGGCGCGGATGCCGACCGGGTGGCGCAGGAACTGGCCTTGATCGCGGTCAAAGCCGATGTCACCGAAGAGATTGACCGCCTTGCAGCCCATGTCACCGCCGCCCGTGCGTTGATCGGGCAGGGCGGGCCGGTGGGGCGCAAGCTGGATTTCCTGATGCAGGAGTTCAATCGCGAAGCCAACACGCTCTGCTCCAAGGCGCAGAGCACGGAATTAACGACTGTCGGTCTGGCCCTGAAGGCGGTGATCGACCAAATGCGCGAACAAGTGCAAAATGTGGAGTAAGACGTGACCAACCCAAGCCGACGCGGCCTTCTGATCATTCTCAGTTCCCCCTCTGGGGCGGGCAAATCGACCATGGCCCGCGCCCTGCGCGCATGGGATCCGACGATCAACTTCTCGGTTTCCGCCACCACCCGCGCCCCCCGTCCGGGCGAGGAGGACGGCACCGATTACCGCTTCGTCGGCGAGGAGCACTTCCGTCAGGCCGTGGCCGAGGGCGAGATGCTGGAACATGCCCATGTCTTCGGCAACTTCTATGGCTCCCCCAAAGCCCCCGTGCAGGCGGCGATTGATCAGGGGCAGGATATCCTTTTCGACATAGACTGGCAGGGCGCACAGCAGATCCGCAACTCGGACCTGAACACCCATACACTGTCGATTTTCCTGCTGCCGCCCTCGATCACCGAATTGAAACGCCGTTTGGAAAGCCGTGGGCAGGACGATGCCGAGACCATTGCCAAACGCATGGGCAAAAGCTGGGACGAGATCAGCCACTGGGATGGCTATGACTTCGTGCTGGTGAATGATGACCTCGACCAGACCGAGGCACGGCTGAAATCCATCATCACCGCCGCACGGCTGCGGCTGAGCCAACAGCCCGCCATCAAGGATCACGTCCGCCGTCTGCAATCTGAATTCGAGGATTTGAAATGACCCTCTACGCCCTCGCCGATGCCCGCCCCGAGGTCGCTGCCGAGGCGTGGGTCGCCCCTGACGCCAATGTCATCGGCAAGGTGACGCTTGGCCCCGAGGCCTCGGTCTGGTTCGGCAGCACCCTGCGCGGCGACAATGAGATGATCACCGTGGGCCGCGGCAGCAACGTGCAAGAGAACTGCGTCTTTCACACCGATATGGGCTATCCGCTGACCGTGGGCGAGGATTGCACCATCGGCCACAAAGTCATGCTGCACGGCTGCACCATCGGCGACAACAGCTTGATCGGCATGGGGGCCACGGTGCTGAACGGCGCCAAGATCGGCAAGAACTGCCTGATCGGGGCAGGGGCGTTGATTACCGAAAACAAGGTGATCCCCGATGGGTCGCTCGTTATGGGTGTGCCGGGCAAAGTGGTACGGGAGCTTGATGCACAGGCGATCCAGCGGCTGACTGCGAGCGCCAAACACTATGCCGAAAACGCCGCGCGCTTCCGCCGCGATCTTGAACCGCTCTGACATGGGCAACACCGCCGTGACCCTTGGCGATATGGTGGCGGCGCTGCCGCTGCCAAGCGTGGCCATCAACGCCGAAGAGCGGATCACCGTTCTGAACGCCCCCGCCGAAGATTTGCTGGGCAAGGGGCTACTGGGCCGCCACTTTGTCACCGCGCTGCGCCAGCCGGGGCTGGTCGAAGCGGTGGAGCGGTGCCTTTCGGGGGCAGGCCCCTGCCAAGCGCGTTTCACCAGCATTGGCGGCGAACATGGCACCACCTATGATGTCAGCCTGCGCCCTTTGGGCGATCACCGGATTGTCCTGCTCAGTTTCAATGATGTGACGGAGATGGCGCAGGCAGGTCAGATGCGCCGCGATTTTGTGGCCAACGTAAGCCATGAGCTGCGCACGCCGCTCACCGCGCTCATCGGATTTATCGAAACGCTGCAAGGCCCGGCGCGTGATGACACGGCGGCGCGCGAGCGTTTTCTGGGGATCATGGCGCAGGAAGCCGAGCGGATGAACCGACTGGTGGGCGAGCTTTTGTCGCTCAGCCGGGTCGAGGCCGAAGAGCGCGTGCGCCCGGAAGTGCCGATTGACCTGCGCGATGTGCTGCGCGGCACCCTGCGCAACCTTGCGCCGCTGGCGGTGGATAGCAACGTGACATTGGCGCCGACATTGGGCGAAGCCCCGGCGCTTGTGCTGGGGGATGCGGACCAATTGGTGCAGGTCTTTACCAATCTTATCGAGAACGCGATCAAATACGGCGGGCGCGACAACAGGGTCGAGATCTCGGTTAAAAGCACGGCCCATGACCCGGCGATGCGCGGCCCGGCGGTCTATGTCAGCGTGCGCGACCACGGCCCCGGCATTGATGCGATTCACCTACCACGCCTGACCGAACGGTTCTACCGCGTCGACAGTCACCGCAGCCGCGCGCTTGGGGGGACAGGGTTGGGTCTGGCCATCGTCAAACACATAATGAATCGCCACCGCGGGCGGCTCAAGGTGACCAGCACCCCCGGCCAAGGGGCCGAATTCCGCGTGATTTTGCCGATGAAAACGGAATCTGACTAAATTTTGCAGAAATTTGGTGATTCAGGCCGACTGTCATGGAACTGTAACGTTGCTGTCACAAAAGCACAGCACCGCCTTCATAGACGGGGCGCAGATCACAATGGGGTGGTCACCAATTCGCATCTGACAGGAGATATCATGTCACTCGCAAAACTCACCACTTCCGCCCTGGCGATTGCCGCCGTATCCGCAACTGCTGCTGCCGCGCGTGACCAAGTACAGGTTGCCGGTTCTTCGACCGTGCTGCCCTATGCCTCCATCGTCGCCGAAGCCTTTGGCGAAAACTTTGACTTCCCGACACCGGTCGTGGAATCGGGCGGCTCTTCGGCTGGCCTCAAGCGTTTCTGCGAAGGCGTGGGCGAGAACACCATCGACGTGGCCAACGCCTCGCGCCAGATCAAAGAAGCCGAAGTGGCGGCCTGTGCCGAAAACGGCGTGACCGACATCATCGAAGTGCGCATCGGCTATGACGGCATCGTTTTCGCCTCCGACATCAATGGCGAGACTTTCGCCTTCACCCCGACCGATTGGTACAAGGCACTGAGCGCCAAAGTCGTCGTCGACGGCGAAGTGACCGAAAACCCCTATACCACATGGGATCAGGTCAACCCCGACTTCCCCGCGCAGCCGATCCAAGCCTTCATCCCCGGCACCAAACACGGCACGCGCGAAGTGTTCGAGGAAAAAGTGATCCTCGCGGGCTGTGAAGAAACCGGTGATCTTGAAGTTTTCGCCGAAGCTGCGGGCGGCGACGAGAAAGCGGCTGAGAAAGAGTGCATCAGCTTGCGCACCGACGGCAAGTCGGTCGACATTGACGGCGACTACACCGAGACGCTGGCGCGCATCGAAAGCAACCAAGACGGCATTGGCGTCTTCGGTCTGGCCTTCTATGAGAACAACACCGACAAGCTGCAGGTTGCCACCATGGGCGACGTCGAGCCAACCACCGAGAGCATCGCCTCGGGTGACTACCCCGTGTCGCGCCCGCTGTTCTTCTACGTCAAGAAAGCCCACATCGGCGTGATCCCCGGTCTGAAAGAATACGCTGAGTTCTTCGTCGCGGACGAAGTTGCTGGCCCCGACGGCCCACTGGCCGAATACGGTCTGGTGTCCGACCCCGAGCTGGCCGACACCCAGTCCGTAGTTGCCGACGAGACCGTCATGGGCAGCGGCTCCTAAACCTAACTTAAACGACGCCGGGGGCGGGCAACTGCCCCCGGTTTTTCGCTTTTTGATCCACCGGGGGACATGTGGGACAAATACTGACAACAGGCGCGGTGCTGCCACTGGTCATCCTGATCGCGGCTTTGGCACTGGGCGGCTACTTCCTTGCGCGGCGTCGGGCTTTGGCCTCTGCTCAAGGCGACAGCCGCAATCTGCATTCGCTGCCAAGCTATTACGGCTATAACGCGGTGATGAGCGTGGCAGTGCCCGCGCTTTTGGTTCTGGGCCTCTGGCTGCTGGTGCAGCCGATGCTGGTGCAATCTTCGGTGGTCGACATGATCCCTGCCGAGGCTGTGCCCGAAGGGTCTTCCGTTAACCTGATCATGAGCGATGTACGCCGGTTGGCCGATGGGCTGGATGCGGCGGTTTCTGCCGGCGCTCTCAGCGCGGGCGACGCGACGGACCTATCTGCCGCGGACGATCTGCGCGCATGGCTGGCCGAACGCGGCGTCGCCATCGGAGCCGAGATCAGCCCCGAAGTCCTCGCCGCAGCGCAGGCCTACCGCGAGATGACGGCCACAGGCAATTTCTGGCGTAACAGTGTCGTCGCTCTCATCGCCTTGATCGCGCTTTTTCTGGTGCTGCGCGAAACCGATGCCGAATTCCGCGCGCGCAACCGGGTCGAGGGTGGCATCAAAGCCCTGCTGATCCTTGCGGCCTCCCTCGCGATCCTCACCACCGTGGGCATCGTGCTGTCGATGCTGTTTGAGACGATCAACTTCTTCAACCTGCATCCGTGGACTGATTTCTTCTTCGGCTCCTCCTGGGCGCCCAATTTCCGCGGCGACAGTGATCTGTCGATCCTCCCGCTGCTCTGGGGAACTCTCTATATCTCTCTCATCGCGCTGCTGGTGGCCGTGCCCATCGGGCTTTTCGCGGCAATCTACCTGAGCGAATACGCGGGCCCCAAGGTGCGTGCCACGGCCAAACCGCTTCTGGAAATCCTCGCCGGTATCCCCACCATCGTCTACGGTCTGTTCGCATTGCTGACCGTGGGGCCGTTCCTTGTGAAGGTGTTCGGTCGCGGCGATGCAGGGCTTCTGGGCGTTGACTGGATGTCTGGCGCGACCTCGGTGCTGACCGCTGGACTGGTCATGGGCATCATGCTGATCCCCTTCGTCTCGTCCCTGTCGGACGACATCATCAACGCGGTGCCCCAGTCGCTACGCGACGGCTCCTTCGGCTTGGGTGCCACACAGTCCGAGACGATCCGTCAGGTCGTGATCCCCGCCGCTTTGCCGGGCATCGTCGGGGCCGTTTTGCTGGCCGCCAGCCGCGCCATCGGTGAGACGATGATCGTCGTGCTGGGGGCAGGGGCCATCGCCCGCATCTCGGGCAATCCATTGGAAGCCATGACAACCATCACCACCCGCATCGTCAGCCAGTTGACCGGAGACAGCGATTTCGCCAGCCCCGAGACGCTGGTGGCCTTTGCCCTTGGCCTGACCCTCTTCGTCCTGACCTTGGGCCTGAACGTGCTGGCCCTCTACATCGTGCGCAAATACCGGGAGCAGTACGAATGAGCGATATCCCCAACCCCGCAGCCCCTTTTGCAGACCCGCGCGGTGCGTCCCTGCTGGTGCAAGACGGGCGGACCAAACGCCGCAACGCTGCCGAGGGCCGTTTCAAGCTCTATGGAATCATCGCCATCGTCATCGGCCTACTGATGCTGCTGACGCTGCTTTTCACCATCATCTCCCGCGGTACTGGCGCGTTCCAGCAGACCTATGTGACGCTTTCCGTGCCACTTCTGGAGGACAAGCTCGACAAGAACGGCAACCGTGATCTGGAAGACATTAAAAAGGTCTCGACCTTCGGCTATTCACCTTTGCTGAAAGCGGCCTTTGAAAACAAGGTCGAAGCGGCGGGGATCGAGACTGATCTCAAGTCGAAAGACATGGCTGACATCCTGTCGAAAGACGCCGCTGCACAGCTTCGCGATCATGTTCTGGCGAACCCAGAGTTGATCGGGACCGCCGCCGAGTTCGAGTTCCTGACCAACAGCCGCGTCGATGGCTACCTCAAGGGCCGTGTGACTCGCGAAAGCATCGCCAATGACAAGAACATCAGCGCCGAACAGCTTGATTTTGTAGATGTTTTGATTGCTGACGGCAGCCTCGAAAAGCGCTTTAACCTCGACTTCATCACGGGCGCCGACGCCTCTGACGCGCGGCCCGAAGCGGCGGGCATGGGGGTGTCGATGATCGGTTCCTTTGCCATGATGCTGGTGGTGCTGGTGCTGGCGCTGCCCATCGGTGTTGCGGCCTCGATTTACCTCGAAGAATTCGCCCCCAAGAACTGGATCACCGACATCATTGAGGTGAACATCAGCAACCTCGCAGCGGTGCCGTCGATCGTCTTTGGCATCTTAGGCCTTGCGGTGTTTATCAACTACATGCACCTGCCAAACTCCGCACCCTTGGTCGGTGGTCTGGTGCTGACGCTAATGACGCTGCCAACCATCATCATCTCGACCCGCGCCTCGCTGAAATCCGTGCCGCCGTCGATCCGTGATGCGGCGCTCGGGGTAGGGGCCTCGAAAATGCAATCGGTCTTCCACCATGTGCTCCCCCTCGCCGCGCCCGGCATTCTGACAGGGACCATCATTGGGCTGGCGCAAGCGCTTGGGGAAACGGCACCTTTGCTGCTGATTGGGATGGTTGGCTTCATCGCCTCCAACCCGCCGGAAAGCATCGCCGAAGGGCTGATGTCCCCGAACTCCGCCATGCCGGCCCAGATTTACGAATGGGCCAAACGCGCCGACCCGGCCTTCTATGAACGCGCTTGGGGCGGTATCATCATCTTGCTGGTGTTCCTGATCTCGATGAATGCCATTGCCGTGCTGCTGCGCCGCCGCTTTGAGCGACGCTGGTAACCAAAGGACGGGACCCATGAAAGACAACAGATATTCGGAGAGTGACGTGACAACCCAACCCGTCAAGATCGCGGCCCGCAATGTGCAGGTCTACTACGGTCACAGCCACGCCATTCGCGACGTGGACATCGACATCAACGACAAAACCGTGACCGCCTTTATCGGGCCCTCGGGCTGCGGCAAGTCGACTTTTCTACGCTGTATCAACAGGATGAACGACACAATTGATGCGGCCCGCGTGACCGGTGACATCCGTATCGACGGCGAAGACATCTATGACAAGCGCGTCGACCCGGTGCAGCTGCGCGCCAAGGTGGGCATGGTGTTTCAGAAGCCGAACCCGTTCCCCAAGTCGATCTATGACAATGTCGCCTATGGCCCGCGCATCCACGGGCTGGCGC
Source organism: Sulfitobacter sp. HI0027 (assembly GCF_001634775.1). Lineage (NCBI taxonomy): Bacteria > Pseudomonadati > Pseudomonadota > Alphaproteobacteria > Rhodobacterales > Roseobacteraceae > Sulfitobacter > Sulfitobacter sp. HI0027. The sequence continues at coordinate 2,529 of NZ_LWER01000046.1, read as the reverse complement.
GCAACAAGGCAGATCTGGACGATATCGTCGAGCAAGCGCTGCGCCGTGGGGCAATCTGGAACGAGGTAAAGGACCGTCTGCACGCGCCGGGCACTGGCCTGTCGGGTGGACAACAGCAACGCCTCTGCATTGCCCGCGCCGTGGCCACGGAGCCGGAAGTCCTGTTGATGGATGAACCATGCTCCGCACTCGACCCGATCGCCACCGCGCAAGTCGAGGAATTGATTGACGAATTGCGTCAGAACTACTCCGTCGTGATCGTCACACACTCCATGCAACAGGCCGCGCGAGTGAGCCAGAAAACCGCCTTCTTCCACCTCGGCAACCTTGTGGAATTTGGCGACACCGACGACATCTTCACGCGCCCCCAAGACCCGCGCACCGAAAGCTACATCACCGGCCGTATTGGATAATATCATGTCAGATCAACACATTGCATCAGCATTCGACCGCGATCTGGAAGCGGTTCAGGCCCAGATCCTCAAAATGGGCGGCTTGGTCGAAGACGCCATCCGCCGTGGTGCCCAATCACTTGAAACCCGCGACGAAGAGCTCGCCAATGAGGTGCGGGCAGGGGACAAGGCCATCGACGGGCTGGAAGAGCAGATCAACGAAAGCGCCGCCCGCGTCATCGCTTTGCGCGCGCCCACGGCGATTGACCTGCGGCTGACATTGAGTGTCATCAAGATTAGCGCCAACCTCGAACGTATTGGCGACTATGCGAAAAACATGGCCAAGCGCAGCAGCGTGCTGAACCAGATGGAGCCCGTCAGCGACAGCACGGGTGCGATCCGCCGCATGGCCGGCGCAGTTGAGGCGATGCTGAAAGACGCGCTTGATGCCTATATCCAGCGCGACGCCGATCTGGCGCGTGACGTGATCACCCGCGACGAAGATGTCGACCAGATGTATAATGCGCTGTTCCGTGAATTCCTGACCTTCATGATGGAAGACCCGCGCAGCATCACCGCCTGCATGCACCTGCATTTCATCGCCAAAAACGTCGAGCGTATGGGCGACCATGTCACGGCCATCGCAGAACAGGTCGTCTATCTGGTGACCGGTGAGACGCCTGAGGACGACCGGCCCAAGGCCGACCGCACCTCGATCACCACGAAGGACTGAAACCATGGACGTGACCCGGCCACAGGTTTTGCTGGTAGAAGACGAACCCGCGCAACGGGAGGTATTGGCCTACAACCTCGAAGCCGAAGGCTTTGAGGTGCGGCGCGCCGAGGATGGTGAAGAAGCCATGCTGCTGGTGTCAGAGGCCGCACCTGATCTGGTGATCCTCGATTGGATGATGCCCTTGATGAGCGGCATCGAAGTCTGCCGCCAGTTGAAGTCGCGAGAGAGCACCCGGCATATCCCGGTCATCATGCTCTCGGCGCGATCCGAGGAAGTGGACACCGTGCGGGGCCTTGAGACCGGCGCGGATGACTATGTGATCAAGCCATACAATCTGCGCGAACTCATGGCGCGGGTGCGAACGCAGTTGCGGCGCACACGACCTGCAGCCGCGGGCGCGCTGCTCAGCTTTGATGACATCCAGCTTGACCCGGAGCGTCACCGTGTGAGCCGTGCGGGCAGCGAGTTGAAACTGGGGCCAACGGAATACCGGCTGCTGACAACGCTGCTTGAGAAACCCGGCCGCGTGTTCAGCCGTGACCAGTTGCTCGACCACGTCTGGGGCCGCGATATCTATGTCGACACGCGCACTGTGGACGTTCACATTGCACGACTGCGCAAGGTGTTAACCCGTGAAGGCGGTGGTGACCCGATCCGTACCGTACGGGGCGCGGGTTATGCTTTAGGCTAAGGCATTCGGTTCACCCTTAGGACGCCATTTATTTACATAATACTGATTATGAGTTTTACATATCACGGTATGGCACATTCTAAACTGGGTTGCGACACTTCCGGTATCTTGCTGAAAAAGCAAGGAGAACAGACATGGCACATACAGAGCTGGATTTGCGTGAAAGACGCATCATCGAGGACATGCTCAGAGCAAAATTCTCGATCAACAAAATAGCCGCTGAGCTTGGGAGACACCGCTCAACAGTCTATCGCGACATAAAGCGGAATTTTTACATTGATGGCGAAATGCCAAATCTCAGTGGCTACTATTGTGTGATTGCACAGCGGAAGGCAGAAGCTCGACGTGCGCGGCGGCGGAAATTGATCCGTCTCCCTAAGCTTCGGAAGGCTGTTATCACTCAGTTGAAAGAAGGCTGGTCGCCCGAGCAGATTGCCGGTCGGCTTACATTCGAAGGACATGCCATTCGCGTCAGCCATGAGACGATCTACGCCCATGTTTACAGCGCTGAGGGACAATCCGAAGAATTAGCCAGATACCTTCCAAGTCGTCGCAAGAAACGACGGTCCCGGTATGCCAGACGCCCCCGAGACCAGGTATTCCCGCTGGATCGGTCCATTCACGAGCGCCCTGAACATGTGAAGACACGCGAGGCGTTCGGTGACTGGGAAGGCGATCTGATGATCTTTGAACGTGCCAATGGCAAGATG
>NZ_LWER01000045.1:0-4157 GCF_001634775.1 Sulfitobacter sp. HI0027 | reverse complement strand
CGATCGGCTCGGCCAGCGAACCAGCAAAAGCCGTCGATGCAGCAGCGGACAGAGCAGCGGCGAGAACGAGTTTCTTCATAACATAACCTCCAGAATAGGCGTGCTGTATCATATACATACACGCACCCAAGACTTACCTCGTAATCTCGTTCTAAACAGTATCGGCAAAAGTTTGCAAACCCGGAATCAGCTATTGCATCAAGGAATCAGGGGGATGTCGTCAAATAAGCAACACCTGCGTGCCGACCTTTGTCATGGCAAAAAGTTCGGCAATATGTTCGTTATAGAGCCCAATGCAACCATTGGAAGACTTGCGGCCAATTTTTCTTGTGTCGTGGGTTCCGTGGATACGGTAATATGTCCAGCTGAGGTACAGCGCATGGGTGCCCAGCGGGTTATCCGGGCCGGGCCCGACATAGGGCGGCCACTCGGGATTGCGCTTGAGCATGGAAGGCGTGGGACGCCAGCTTGGCCCCTCGACCTTTTTGATGACACGGGTGCGGCCCCGGCGCGTGAGGTCTTCGGTCAGCGGCACCGATGAGGGGTAGAGTTTATAAACGCTCTGATCCTCGGACCAGTAATGCACCGCCCGGCTGTCGATATCGACCAGCACCGCGCCGTTGCGCGTGTTGCTGAAATAGGGGCGCCAATCCAACATCCGGAAGCTCGAGACATTGCGCTGGACCGATTCAGTCAGATCGCGCTCGGTCTCGGTCGTCGCGGAGGAGTTGAACGAAGAGGTGCTTTGCGCCAGCGCCGGTGTGGCAAGCATCGCGGCGCTGCCAGCCAGAAAGCCACGGCGGCTCTTAATCGAAAAACGGTGAGCAGACATGGAGCGTCTCCAAACTGAAATTATGCTAATTAATGCCATATATATGGCTCGAAAGACGCAGTTTCAATTGAAACCAGCCCCATACGGCAGAGTCACGCCTATGTGCGTTTGAACTGCAACGCGCCCCGATGTAAGGCAGAAAAAATTTCATTGCGTGGAGCGCTCATATGATCCGTATCCTGTCCATCCTGCTGGCGCTGACGGTTGCGCTGTCTGCCTGTGCCCCGTCCAGCACGAGTGGCGGCAAAGCCGGCGGTTCCTACCGCATCAGCCGTTCCGACGCGGGTACAATCCAATTCCGCATGCTCGACTCGGTGAATGCGCTGCGCAGCTCGGCCGGGGTCACGCCTTTGGCGCTGGATGCCAAACTGAACGCCGCCGCCGCGACCCACTCGCGCGATATGTCGGTGCAGAACCGTCCATGGCACTTCGGCTCTGACGGGTCTTCGCCGATCGACCGTATCCAGCGCGTTGGCTATACCGGCGGTCTGGTCGGTGAAGTTATCTCGGAAACCTATGAGACCGAGCTTGAGACCCTCGCCGCCTGGATGGAGCAGCCAGACACCCGCCGCATCTTGATGGCCCCCGATGGCCGCCAGATGGGTTTCTCTTGGTATCAGGAAAACGGTGGCAAGATCTGGTGGACGCTGGTCGTCGGCAACTGATCTTTTACCGAACAAACGGTTTATCCGACCCCTGCGGGGGCCGGTTTCGTTTTGACCAACCCGGTGATCAGGGTGTGATCAGGATCGGCGTGCCATCGCGCACCATCGCATAGACATCTTCGATCTCTTTGTTGGTGACCGCGATACAGCCCCAAGTCCAATCGGTCTTTTCTTTCTGCCGCGGGTCTTTCTGCCCGTGAATAAAGATATCGCCTCCGGGGCTTTTGCCCATCGAACGTGCATATTCGGTATCCAACTGGTTCGGGTAATCGATACCAATTGAAAGATGGAACCGGCTGTTCGGATTGCGACGGTCGATTCGGTACAGCCCTTCGGGCGTGCGCCCATCCCCCTCAAAGGTCTTGTGACCAACCGGAGCGAAGCCCAGCTTGATCGAATAGTCCTCCAACACGCGGTTATGATGCAACAACATCATGCGACGTTGGCTTTTGTTCACAACCACATAGGTCACTTCGGGACCATTGTATCGTTTGAATTTACTGTTGCTGCACGCCCCAAGCGCCACCATAGCGGTGCCGCCAAGTATCATTGTCCTGCGCTTCATCACTGTGCCCTCAAAGCCCCGGCCATTCCGGCCCTTTTTACCTGAGCTATCACAATGAGGGATTAATTTCATTCAAAAAGAGGTGATGAGCCGAGCCAAATGCAGTCCTTTTGCTTAACCTTCCGGCAGTGTCAGGCAAGCGGAAAGCTCCACATGCGACGACCAGCGAAACTGGTCCACAACCTGCACCCAGTCCAGCCGGTACCCTGCCGCCACCATGTTTTGCACATCGCGGGCAAAGCTGACCGGGTTGCACGAAACATAGGCCACGCGCGGCACCCCGGCGCGGATGATCTCGGCCACCTGCGCCTCGGCCCCGGCGCGGGGCGGGTCCAGCACAACGGCGTCGATCTTGGCCAATTCATCCGGCAAGAGCGGACGGCGGAACAGATCGCGGGTCTCAACGGTGAGCGGTTTGGCCCCCTTGGCCCGACGCCAGCCGCCCTCAAGCGCGGCGATCATCTCGGCATCGCCCTCAACCGCATGAACCCGCGCCTTTTGCGCCAGTGGCAAAGCGAAGGTGCCGCAGCCTGCGAACAGGTCCGCCACGGTCTCGGCCTCCCCCACGGCATCCACGACGGCGGCGCGCAGGGCCGCTTCGCCATGGCGGGTGGCTTGCAAGAACGCGCCCGGCGGCGGCGTGACTTGGGCCGTGCCGAAGGTCTGCGCGGGCGGCGCGCGCATCGCGATCACCTCGCCATCCCAGGTTAACCGTGCCAGCGCCAAAGCCTCACAGGTCTGCGCCAACTGCTGCCGCAGCGGCCCGTCGAGCGGTTTGCCATTGGCGACAGATACGTCAAGCCCCTCTTCTGAAAGCGTCACTGTGACGGCCAATTCGGCTTTCCGGCTGGTGCCGATCAGCGCCAGCTCCTCTGCAACCTTCAAGCCCGGCAAAAGCGCGGGGTCGACCAGCTGACAGCCCGGCACTTCGATCAACACGTCGGAAGCACGGCCATGGAACCCGGCCATCGCGCCCTTTTTCGTGCGGCGCGCAGCAAAGGTGGCCCGGCGGCGCGATTGCGCAGGGGAGGTTTGGATCGGGCGAAATTCTGTCTCTAACCCATGCGCCGACAGCGCATTGCGGACCACATCGACCTTCCACCCGGCCACGAAATCATCTGCAGCATGCTGCAACTGGCAGCCCCCGCAGGATTTGAAATGGCGGCACGGCGGCGCGACCCGCTGTTCTGACGGCGTAACGATCCGCACGTCGCGCAGCTGTTGGCCCTCGACCTCACCGGTGACGGTTTCCCCCGGCAGGGTCATCGGGGCAAAGATCGGTCCTTCGGCGATGCCGTCGCCGTGGTGGCCAAGGCGCAAGATGTGATGTTCTGTCATAGCCTGCCCATAGCGCGGCAAAGGCCACAGCGAAAGCCTATTCCGCCGCCTTCACATCCAGAAACCCGCCCGACTGCCGGTGCCAATAGCGCGCATAAAGCCCGTCTTGGGCAAGCAGATCAGCATGGCTGCCGATCTCTGCGATGCGGCCTGCGTCCAACACCATGATGCGGTCCATCTCTGTCAGGGTCGACAGACGGTGGGCGATGGCTAGCACAGTTTTGCCTTCCATTACATGGTCTAGGGTCTTCTGTGGTTGCCGCCCGTAGTGCAAGAATTTTTTGACCCTATTGGCGAGTGATCGAGTGCGGTCTTCTGTAAGGCCTCGAGATGCGGCACTTCCAAAAGCCGCGGGCCGGGATGGTGATCAGCGGATCAGGTCCAAATCTGTTGAGCGAGCTCTGAGCTCGTAGGCCCTAACTGGTTTTCCCAATCCAGATCTATTCGATCGTTTTGCCCATTCAGGTCGTCGTCTTCTTACACTCCCCTTGGCACCGTCGCTAGCAGTTCAACAAGAGCATCATGCCGCGACTGCCAGCGCCGGATCCTTGTAATCTTCGTTCTTTGTCAGCATCGCCCAGATTTGCCGGGCCATCTTATTGGCCAGCGCGATAGCGACCAGCATCTTGGGCTTGCGCGCCAACAATCGTGATAGCCAGCTGCCCTCCGTAATTGTGCGCCGTCCGAGCCAGCCCAGCCGCGACATTGCCCCAATGATCAAGAGACGTCTTATATCAGCTTGCCCGGCCTTGGTCAT
>NZ_LWER01000044.1:0-7914 GCF_001634775.1 Sulfitobacter sp. HI0027 | reverse complement strand
TTGATCATTGGGGCAATGTCGCGGCTGGGCTGGCTCGGACGGCGCACAATTACGGAGGGCAGCTGGCTATCACGATTGTTGGCGCGCAAGCCCAAGATGCTGGTCGCTATCGCGCTGGCCAATAAGATGGCCCGGCAAATCTGGGCGATGCTGACAAAGAACGAAGATTACAAGGATCCGGCGCTGGCAGTCGCGGCATGATGCTCTTGTTGAACTGCTAGCGACGGTGCCAAGGGGAGTGTAAGAAGACGACGACCTGAATGGGCAAAACGATCGAATAGATCTGGATTGGGAAAACCAGTTAGGGCCTACGAGCTCAGAGCTCGCTCAACAGATTTGGACCTGATCCGCTGATCACCATCCCGGCCCGCGGCTTTTGGAAGTGCCGCATCTCGAGGCCTTACAGAAGACCGCACTCGATCACTCGCCAATAGGGTCAAAAAATTCTTGCACTACGGGCGGCAACCACAGAAGGCCCTAGTTGGGCTGCTGGAAGATCTCGATCAGGTCGCGGCGAAGGCGGATCAGACATGAGCAAGGATCCGTTCCAGATACTCGCCGATGAGCTGACCTTGATCCGCAAAGACATGGACCAGCTCCAACGCACCAGCCTCGACAAGGACGAGGCGAAAAAGCTGAACCAGATCGTGACGGCAGCAGTCCTGAAAATGGCGAAGGCGGCGGAGGATGCGCCGGGGGACATTCAGGAGGCTCTGGAAGCGGACCGCGACCAGATGGCCCGCAGCGCCACACAAGCCGCGACAAGGGCCGCTGAGAGCGCCATGGCCGGAATCCGGCACGACCTCGACAACGAGCGCGCAAAGCTCTCACAGGCCGCCGGAGAGGCCCGCAGAGAGGCATGGCGCTGGTTTGGCGGGTTCTGGGTGTGGTTGGCTTCCATGCTTGCCACAGGGGCCGTTATCGGGGCGCTGGCGATGGCATGGATTGCCGGGCGCGGCGATGCCCGAGAGTTCGGACAGTTTCCAAGCGTCTATTGTGGCACCGCAGGTGGACAGGTGGTCGAACAGGACAACGGGTCCAGCTATTGCGCCATCTGGATCAATAGACCGGATCAGTGAAAATCAGTCGGCCAGCGTGGCTATCAGAGATTGAGAGTTGCGTCCTGCCGCTGGTGCAGCACACGGATCACCTCGATCTGGTCGCCACTGTTGCGGAAATAAATCATATGTGATCCGACCGGGCATTTCAGATAGTCGGGGCGCACATCGACTTCCCGGCCCCTTTTGGTGCCAGATACCAACCCCTCGAACGTCGCAATCAAATCACGGTGGTAGCTGTCAGCCTGCGCAAGTGACCAATTTTGAAACGTGTAAAACCAGATTTCTTCAAGGTCGATTTCAGCCATTGGCGAAAGCGCGCAGGATTTACCCTGCATGTTTGGCAGCGTGCTTCGCGTGCATACGGCTCAAGAAGGCCTCACTGTCGAAAGAGCGCGGTGTCCCTGACTGTTCCCCAGCAATCAGCGCATCCTGCAAAGCGCGGACTTTGGTTTCGTGTTCTTCGAGAAGCCTCAACCCCGCCCGCACAACATCACTGGCGGACCCATAACGGCCAGCTTGCACTTGCTCACCTATGAAATCTGAAAAGTGAGTTCCAAGGGTTACGGATGTGTTTCGGGGCATATTGACAATCCTTTTTCTAAGCAGAACCAGTATGTACCAATAAGTATTACAGTGCAATCCTGTCGTTTCACTCAAATCTTCTTAGTGTTTACAATGTTACCTACGGAGTAGTGTTACGGATTCGATAACGCGTTGGTATGAATGAGCTTAAACCGCCTCTGGGTTCCGAAAGGGCCAAACTTTGGTTCCGAAAGGGCCACAAGCTTCAACAGGCAAATCGGGTTCCCGATAGGCCAAACTTTGCCCACATATTGATGGATTGGGTCAAGGTTCCTGATCGGCCAAATTTTAGGTTCCTGATCGGCCAAACTTCGGCCATGATAGCAACATGAGTCTTTTACCCGAACGCCACCCTAACCTTGATCTCTTCGTGCTCGACATCGCAGATGCGGTGCCAAAAGATGATCTGGCGTCGATGGAACACCCGTTGTTCTCGCTCGCAACAAAGCCAGATATGCGGCATCTCGAATACAGGCAGGGAGACAACGTCCTCAAAATACGCCCATCCCCGCTAGGCCTGCCCACCATCTTCGACAAAGACATTCTGATATTTGTCATAAGCCAGCTCATGGCCCGAAAAAATAAGGGGCAGGAGATCGGGGACACGGTTCGGTTTTCCATGCGCGAAATGTGCATTGCCATAAACCGTCCTATCGGCGGAGATCACTATAAACGGATCGAAAACGCCATAGACCGACTACAAGGCACGCAATTTGTCACTAACGTCAGGACAGGCAAAGAAACCGAGCGCCGCACCTTCTCGATGATTGACGAAGGCGGCATGGTCAAAAACGAGGCTTTCACCCGCAACGACTATTGCGAGATCAAAATTTCGCGGTGGCTCATGCGGGCAATCGAAGCCAATGAAGTTGTCTCAATAAGCCGCGACTACTTCCGGCTACGCCGACCACTCGAACGACGGCTCTACGAGATCGCGCGGAAGTTTTGTGGGAACAAAAGCAAGTGGCAGATTGGCCTTGCCAACCTGCAAGACAGAACGGGCAGCAACGCTCCCCTAAAGCGCTTCCGCCTCAACCTTCGAGAAATCATCAAAGCGGACGTGACACCCTTCTACAGCTTTGAACTAACATCGGACGATTTGGTCATCGTCAGACCCCGCAAAGCACACCCCACCGCCCTATCCCCTTCAATCAGAATACCTGATTGGGCAGATGAAAAAGGCCGCAAAATTGGGTTCCTCCCAACAAAGGTACGTAATGCGACATAGCGTTCACGCCATGATGTTAGTCTGATGGCGTTTTTCGTGTTTTCGCCCCGCCCGTTTTGCTGCTCTGTTTATGCTGCCTTTTTCGGGGGCAGGATGCCAAGGGTATCGCGGAGCTTTTCCTCGGAGAAGTCGTACTCGCCGAGCATGTTGATATGTGCCCATGACATGGGCGAATGGGAGGCGATCAGCATTATCGGCGGATCAGCAGGCTGAAGTGAGAGACAAGATCAAAAACGGCGAGACGATCTCAGCCATTGCACGCCATTTTGAAACCAGCAGGCAAACAATCATGCGCGTCAGAAATCAGGGATAATCCTATGTCGCATTTCGTACCTTTGTTGGGATAGACCCCAGATCCTGAAGCAAGCGCAGATCGTAAGCGAACCTGAAGCTTACATCTCGTTCTTAAGTGATCTGCCATGGCCCATAGAAGCGATCGGCCTCGAGGCCGTACCACTGTCATAATGGCTCCATCGTGGCTTGCAAGAGGCAGGCTTCGAGCTCATTCTGATGGAAACGCGCCAGGTAAAGGCGGTCTTAAAGGCTATGCCCGTCAAGACCGACCGACGCGATGCCGAGGGTATCGCGCGGCTGCTGCGCATGGGCTGGTTCAGGCCGGTCCATTGCAAATCGGTTTCGGCGCAAGAGATGCGCGCTCTTCTCAGCGCTCGCAAGGCGGTTCAGAAAGCGTTGCTGGATATCGAGCAATCGCTCCGGGGAGTGTTGCGCAACTTCGGGCTGAAGCTCGGTCCTGTCAGCAAAATCCGCTACGAAGCGCGGATCCGCGATCTGGTAGCAGGAAACTCTGCTTTGGAGGCTGCATCTGCAGCGATCCTGAGGGCCCGAGCAGTACTGCGTAGTGAACTTTCTGCCCTCGAGCGTCGGGTCCTCACACTCGCACGTCATGACGATGCCTGTAGACGGCATTGCCAAGTTGGGTGATCGTGGGCGCAAGGGGGCGTGGCGTGAGCGCTTATGCAGTCATCTGGAGCGCATAGTCGTTCCACAGGCTGAAGGCGTCAGCCCGTGCGTGGCGGTATGAAGATGCGGTGAGACGATAGCGACGGGGACGGAAGAGGGTGTTTATCTGATCATGGGCCGCGAGGAATCTCTGCGCCTGTCGTTGGGACTTGAAGCGCCCCATGATTTTCTCTCGCCGTCGCGTTGGTCTATGTGAGCCCTCGATCCGGTTGTTCAAGCCCTTGTGTACCCGATGATCGGCGTCGGGAGCGAGCTTCCGGATCGGCGCAAAATAGCTGCGCAGTTTGTCGGTGATCACCACACGGGGCTGGCCGAACTGCGCGATGAGCCTTGCCAGAAAGCGCTTTGCCGCCCTGGCATTTCTGCGGGTTTGCACGAGGATGTCGAGCGTGTCGCCATTGGCATCCACGGCCCGCCACAGCCAGTGCTTCTTGCCACGGATCGGGATAACCACCTCGTCCAGATGCCAGTTGTCTGAAGGCGCTGGCCGGTCTCGTAGGATGCGGGTCGAGAAATGCCCGCCAAAGCGGTTGACCCAAAGCCTGATGCTCTCGCGGCTCACGATCACGCCGCGCTCGGCCAAAAGGTCCTCGACGTCCGCCGTGCTCAAAGCAAAACGGTGCCAGGCCCAGACGGCATAGGCAATGATCTCCCGGGGAAAGCGAAAGCCCTTCAGGCGCGGCATGGATGACGGCATTTTCATCAGAGATCCTGTAGCAGGGGCTCCACGACACAACAACTTGGCAATGCCCCTCGAACCCAGCGGAGGCATTCAGGACCCGGCTGGAAATCATCGAGACAGCCCCCAATGCGTTGATGTCCCGGGGTTCATACCCGAGACCCGCCCGCTGGCCTTTGCTACGCTTGACCTCCTGCCAATGATCGTAAACCCGGGCGAGATCTTTTTCCAACGCATCGGCGCTGCCTCTCAGGGCTTTCATCACTTCAGACATGCGTTTTCCTTTACTCGGCTTTTCAAGAGATTAACCTATGGTTTGCGGAAAATAGTTGGAAACTCAAATGGTTGTCTCGCTTCCAACTATGGGTTTGCTTGAACGGGCGTCGACGACTGAAATGAGATTTTGTTCTTCATGGGGGGCGGCTGTCGGCTTTGTTCTGCGGCCCGTTATCCGCTGCGTCTCGCCCAAATTGCAGCTCTGGGCCGTTCGTTGGACTTTGCAGATTGCCCCCTTGCATGAGAACCGCTTGGTTTCCAATCTCGGTACAGGCAAGCAAGAGGAGTAAATATGAGCGCTCGTTTATCGACCGCAATTCGAATCGGCGATGCCGCAAAGGCGATTTTGCAAAAGACGAAGAGCTTTCCAGACCAACAGTTTGAGGAGATTGAAAACTGGGCCGACCGCGAACATGTCGGCGTGGAGCCAATGCTGCTGGCGCTTTCAATGGAACTGGCACTCAAGGCATGGTTTGTTTTCGATCATGACGATCCGAATGCACTCAAGTCGCATAACCTAACAAAGCTGTTTGATGCCTTGTTGCCCCAAAGCCAGCAGAGGCTTGATGAGGAGTTCAAGCGATCAGTGATCCCACATCACCTCAGCGTCTTTTTCCTCGACTACGGTATTCGTGACATTCTCACACAGCACAAAGATGCATTTATCGACTGGCGGTATCTTCACGAAGCAAAGAAGACGATGATGTTTGACCAGAGCATTTTTGAGGCGACGCTCGAAATGGTACTCCACGAATTCAGGAAGCGATATCGCATTGAACAGGCGGCACCACTCTTCGGCCATCCCAACTAATGGCCGCTTCGGTGAAGCTGCGATGTGGAACCGGCGGCGGCCATGGGTAACCGGTTAGGATGTTCGTGTCAGATTGGATTGATCAAGCAGAAGTGCGGAAGGTTGAAACTGTCGACCTTTTGGGACCGGCTCTCCAAGGTCCACTTCAACACATTGATGCAAGCTGTATTTTAGAAGCCTGCATAGCGATTTTACTCAGTAATGAAACCGCAGCTGTGCAATCTCTAGGCTTTGGCCGTCGCCAGTTCCACTGACCCGGTAGACCATTCGATCTTCCTGAGAAATCCGCCGTGACCACCAGCCGGACAAATCGCCCTTCAAAGGCTCCGGCTTGCCGGTTCCTTTGAAGGGGGTCCGCTTGCACTGCTTGATCAGCTCGTTGATCCGGTCGCGTACCTTGTCGTTGGTGCTGACCCAGTACTGATAATCTTCCCAGGCCTGATCGGAAAAAACCAGCTTCACTCGGTCAGCTCACGCTCTTCGCCAGTCCCAGCATCGAGTTGCGCGATCGACGCGCGCAAGCGGGATGCGTTTTTCGGTGTGGACAAGAGGTGCAACGTCTCATTGACGGCGTTCCAAGTGTCCAAGGACACGACCACAACGGACTCGCCCTTCTTGCGCGTCACGACAACTTCCTGCTTGTCGTGGATCGCTCGATCCATGACGCCCTTCAGTTGAGCTCGTGCGTCTGAGTAGGTCATAACATCCATGTCGACTCTCCTTTGCCCCCCTCTATATGTACAATATTAAGTACAAGTAAAGGGGTGGTACGAAAGCGGCAGTCAATCTCATAGAGAAATTACGAGAGAGAAAGGAGCTTTAAACTTCATGCGAGCTTTACGATAAAAGCTTGCATGAGGTGCATAGCTAAAAACCCAACAAAACATAGGTAAAGTGCAGCATCCGGCAACATGCCACTTCCGTCATGCAAGGTTTGTAGGTATTATCCTCGTATAACCTCGCAAGGATTTGCCTGTGAAAGCTGCCGCCCAGACCACCTGGAACAAAGGACGCGTCGTGGGTAAAAAACCACCGCTGACGCCCGACCAGGTCTCGCTGATCCGTATGATCCTGCACCAAGAAAAAGCCTTGCGTGATCTGGCACTGTTCAACACCGCCCTCGATACCAGTTTCCGAGGATCGGATCTGGTGCGGTTGCGGGTGGCGGATGTGGCCACGCCTGCCGGGGTGCGCGAGATCGTGGAAATCCGGCAGAAGAAGACCGAAGCCCGCAATGCACGCCCGGTCCAGGCGCGGCTGTCCTCGGGCACGCGCGACAGTCTGCGCACCTATCTCGCAGCTTCAGAAAAGCCGTTGCACGGCTGGCTGTTCACGGGGCAGGGGGCACGGTGGTCCCAGTCCCATCTCAGTGAAAGTCAGCTCTGGCGGTTGTTCCGCTCCTGGCTGGTAAAGGCCCGCCTCGATCCCAGCCTCTACGGCCTGCATTCGCTGCGCCGGACCTTCCCGACCCATATCTACCAGCAGACCGGCAACCTGCGCGCAGCCCAGCTGCTGCTCGGCCATGCCAGTATCGAAAGTACCAAAGAATACATCGGTACCGAACAGGCCGAAGCCTTGGAAATCGCGCGCAAGTATCACCTGTGATGGCCATGCAGACCTATCTTGAGAAACGCCAGCCTGCGCAAAAAATGGCCCGGTTCTACCGGATGGCGGTCATGCCGAACCTGTTCGGCGAATGGACGCTGTACCGCGAATGGGGCCGCATAGGGCAGGGCGGTCAGGTTCGGATGGATTGGTTCGAGGGCGAGAACCAGGCCGTCGCGGCTCTGGTCACACTGGAAGCCTCCAAGCGTCAGTGAGGCTACTGGGTGGAGCCCCAGCAACTGGCGATGTTCAGGTGATAGCGTGACGGACTCGCACAAGCTTCTCGATTAGATGAAAAGTTTAGTAATTATTGTTGATTGTCACTGAGAACTGACCCGGTAGCCCCATAAATTGTCACTGAGAATTGACCCATGTGAACACACTTCCCCGACGGTTTTGGTTGGGGGGATTTGGAGTGATCGACATGGGATTTTTGAGTGTCATTCGACGCTGGGCATTGCGTGACAAGATGCCAATCAGGGAGATTGCCCGGCGGACGGGTTTGTCTCGGAACACGATAAAGAAGTATCTGCGTGAAGGTGCGGTGGAACCGCAGTTCAAGACGCCCAAGCGTCCAAGCAAGCTGGATCCCTATTCGGATCGGCTGTCAGCCTGGCTTTTAATCCAGACGCGGAAGTCACGCAAAGAGCGGCGGACAGTGAAGCAAATGCATGCTGATCTGGTGAAGCTG
>NZ_LWER01000043.1:0-7990 GCF_001634775.1 Sulfitobacter sp. HI0027 | reverse complement strand
TGCGTGAAATCGGTCGCATCGAGCGCACGCTCTTCATCATCGACTGGCTGCTTGATGCCGACATGCAGCGTCGTGCCCAGATTGGCCTCAACAAGGGCGAGGCCCATCACGCCCTAAAAAACGCCCTGCGCATCGGGCGGCAGGGCGAAATCCGCGATCGGACCGTCGAAGGTCAGCACTACCGTATGGCAGGGCTGAACCTGCTGGCCGCCATCATCATCTACTGGAACACCAAGCACCTCGGGCAGGCTGTCACACGGCGCCAACACGTCGGATTAGACTGTCCATCCGATCTCCTGGGGCACATCTCGCCTCTCGGATGGGCACACATCCTCCTCACAGGCGAGTATAAGTGGAAAAAACGATGAAGGGCTGGCTTAGGGTGTCATTCTGCACTCAGCCGGAATCTACCCCAGATGGTCACCGCGGGGCGCGCATCGGGTTGCCGTCACTCGGGCCGCTGTGCTTGACGGAAGGCTAGGCGTCTCAAAGCGGGCCGCTTAACCACCAAGTTTTGCCCACTCCCGTTGGATTTCCCATCTCACAATTAAGGGCTACGCGACACATGGATTTCGATGCGGATGTCGCGGCTGTAGTCATCGCCCAGAAGAGCCCTCACCCGCGCCTCGACCGCGCCGCCTGCGTCATGATCCGTATGCACAACCTCCGGCTCTTCGGTCAGGTTGAAACGGATCAATGGAGAGGTCGCGGCGCGAATGATCTGGGGGTGCAGCTCCGGAGGCGCGCCTTCGATCAGTTGTGCTACATTGGCGGCCCGTCCGGCGGCTTCCGCGCCGATCGCCGCCTGCACGGCGAGTGTTCTTTCGTCAACGAAGAACCAGAGGCTCACCGCCTGCGCCACGACGATAACACCCAGCACCAAGAGTGAGATCTGCGTGCGCAGTCTCCACGGGCGCGTTTTCACGAACTGACCTCGACATCGCAGGTCAGGCTGTAACCGCCGTTGCGCACGGTGGAGATGACACGGGGGCGCAATACGTCCGGTTCGATCTTGCTGCGCAGGCGGCTGATCTGATTGTCGATCGTCCGGTCAAGCGGTCCGGCCACGCGCCCCGCTGTCATTTCCAGCAGCTCATCGCGGCTCATGACGATACGCGGGCGTTCGAGCAGGATGGACAGGAGTTTCAGCTCACCGGAGGTTACCTGATTGCGGGTGCCGTCCGGGGCGGTCAGGGTCCGTCCGTCATAGTCCAGTTCGAGATGGGCGAACCGGATGCGCTTGCCCGCGAATGGGTCCTGCGGAGGGCTCTTCTCGCTGCGTCGCATGATGGCCCTGATCCGGGCCAACAACTCGCGCGGATTGAAGGGTTTGGAGAGATAATCATCCGCGCCGCCTTCCAGACCCTCGATGCGGTCGTCGTCCTCTCCGAGGGCGGTCAGCATCAGGACCGGTGTGCCGCACTCCTGACGCAATCTTTTGCACGCAGTCAGCCCGTCTTCGCCGGGCATCATCACATCGAGCACGATCAGATCGAAAGAATGTCTTGCGCGCTGAGCGTCCATCTCTGCGGCACTTTCGGCGACCGAGGTTCGCATGCCGTTCCGTTCGAGATAGCTTGAAACGGAATTGCGGATCTCGTCATGGTCGTCGACGACCAGAATGTGGGCAGGTTCGCTCATACCCGGTGTATATCAAACCGCCGGTGTAAATGTCCGCCCCCTCTTTGTAGCCAAATGTAACGGCAGTTTGACGCGTCGCGGGAGCAGGGGGGACAATAGGAGCCCTCAAGTCTGCGACAGCGCATGTTCCGGCGGTCTGCGGATCGCCAGCCGGTGCACCCCGGCGGATTGCTGTTCTTCCATGCGGGGCGGCGTCCCGGCGAAGAAGGTCGTGATTTCCTGATACCTGATCCGCGTATCCTCAAGCGCCTGATAGTATCGGAAAAGCTCCTTCAGTGGGGCCGAAAAGTCTTTGTGCGCGGCGAGGACCGCGACCAGTGCCCCAAGCGTGATCCGGCCTTCGATGACGAAATATCCGCCAAGTGAGTAGAACAGAAACGGTGTCAGCGCCGTCAGAAAGTTGTTGAGCGCCTTGATGAAGAACTTGAGACGAAAGATCCTTCTGCGTACCTGCTCCAGCGCCTTGAAACTAGCGCCCGCCGCCGACAGGCCGGACGAGGCGCCCTGTCGTTCGCGCAACTGCTCGCTCAGTTGCCTGCCAAGATCGCGGACCTCTTTGATCCGGATACGCGACAGGGTGTTCACCCGGCGCTGCAGCTTCGGGAGCAGAATAAGCTGAATGGGCAACACGGTCAGCGCGGCGGCACCCAGGATCGGGTCCTGAATGAACATGAACAGCAGAATGGTGAAAAGCGTGCCACCCTGCAAAACCGGCAGGGTCAGGACTTCGGCCGCGAAGCCGCCGATGGGTTCCACTTCCTGTGCGAGTATTGGGACGATCTCGCTTTGCTCGGACGCCTCCGCATCCGAGCGCCACCGCCGATAGATCAGCAGCCTGAAGCGTCGGAGAAACCGCTCCGCCGTATAGCCCTTGAAGACGTTGAGCGTGTATTTGATGAGTCCGTTCAGGCTGATCGACAGCAAATACAGCCCGCAAAGCAGCAGCAGGAATATGACCTGATCCAAACTCTGGCCCAGAACCTCGACCGGGAAAGTCGCGGATTCCAGCGCATTGTTCACGATCTGCTTGGGCAGTTCCAAGGTCAGATACAGGATCGGAAGCGCGAGAAGGCTCAGCATGATCATCTGCGCCTGCTGCCGTCTGGTGTAGCGCAGGACCGAGCTGAACAACCCGGCATCAAGCCCCCTCACGTGGTTCATGCGCGCGACCGGTTTTGCCGGGCGGCTCCAGAGCCGCAGGATACCGCGCAGGACGAGATAGAGGGCGACGCCGATCAGCAATCCCGGCGCCAGGACCAGAATGAGGTGAATGAACGGATGAACCCAGTCCGGCGTCGTATCATTGTAATCGTATCCGAAGAGGGCGGAGACGTCATGTACGAGGACGTGATACCTGTCCATCAGCGACATTGGAGCGCGCTCAATATCCGGCGGGTGAGGCGAGGTGATCATGCACGATGATGACCCCCCACATCCCGGCATCTCTGTGGCCGGGGACCAGACAGGCAAATTCCAGATTGGTCACGTCTGAAAACTTCCAGATCAGTTCCCCGGTTTCACCGCTGGGTATCGATATGAAGTTGGCGGCGTCATGGGTCATGTCCGGATGCTCCTGCATCCATTGCCGGTTTTCGGTGACTTCATCGAAGGAGCCGAGAAAGAAAGTGTGATCGAGTTTGCCGGAGTTCGTGACCCGAAAGCGGACAACCGCTCCGTTCTCGATGTGAAGCGCATCCGGATCAAAGAGCATGTAACCGCTTCCGGTCTCCCTGACCGTGATGTCGACCGTCCTGTCGGGCGTGGCATCGCCGGGGGGTTCTCCGATCGGGTCATGGTCCGGAAGGTCGTAGGCCCTCAGATGGGGTTGCTGGCTTTTGCCATCGGACGCATGCGCGGAGAGGGCGGACAAGATGAGCGCTGCCGCGAGGGTGCAAGTTTTGAACGATGTCTTCATGTGCTCAACGCCTCCGCAGTAGGGGAAATTCTAGAACCGGGTTTATTCGATCGATTGAAGCCGTGAGCCCAAGGGTTCAGCAAACGTCGGATCTGGGTACTACCGCCGCTGGCGCGGTACACCATCGTCGCAGACGGGCGCCCAACGGGGGAAAGAACGGGCGCGGTGTACGCCCGTTCTGGTATTAACGTTATCGCAAGGCGGTGCTCGCGATCCGCACTGACCGTTTAGTGAGTAACGGAGACTTCGCGGAACATGCCGGATTCGTAATGACCGGGGATCAGGCAAGCAGCTTCGAACGTGCCGTTATTTGCAAATGTCCAGATGATTTCGGCATCTTCGCCGGGCGCGAGCCGGATGCGGTTGGGCTCATTATGACCCATATTCATACCGCTCATATCCGCCATTTCGTTCTTGTGCGCGGCGTTCTTCTTTTGCGAGTCGAGAATGAACTCATGGTCCAACTCGCCCTCGTTGCGGACGACGAAACGGACGGTCTCGCCTTCTTTGAAATCCAGATCGCCGCCCTTGAACAGCATTTCGCCGTCGTCTGTTTCGACCATGTCGATCTCGACCGTGCGGTCCACCGCAGCGGCATCGCCGGGCATGCCGATCTTCATTTCTCCATGGGTGTCGCCGGACTTGTTTCCGTGAGCCGCTTCGCCGGCAAACCCCGGTGCCGCAAAGGAGGAAGCCAGTGCGATTGTCAGCAGTAGATGTTTCATCTGTTTAGTCCTTGGTTGCTTTTGGGTTCAGGTATTGGCCGGAGGACTCATCAGCCCTCCGGATTGCTCCCGCAGGAACAAATCTCAGAATTGAAGGCGTGTACCCATCACGACCGAGAACTCATCTGTATCCCCACCGGCCGCGCGGGTGATGTCCCGCGTGTCGCCGAACGAGGTCTCGTAGTTGACGCCGATATAGGGTGAGACCGCACGGTCGATGAGGTCGTAACTCAGCCGCGCACCGATCTCCATGACTGCGCCACCCGCACCCCGCCCCCGGGCGATGTCATCCTTCAGCGGCATATCGATCTCGATGTTCGGGGTCAGGATCAGACGGTTGGTAAGGAGCAGTTCGTATTCCGCCTCGAAACTGAAGAACGAATAGTCGGAGAGGTAGAGATCGGCGTCGATCTCGAACCACTGCGGCGCGAGCCCTTTTACCCCCACGACAGCCGCGTAGCGTTCCGGAACGCCCTCGGGTGTGCTGGCATAGGCTCCGACCACGCCGTTAAAGAAGGTCGAGATTGGAAACCGGAGACGTAGCTGGTTTTCGAGGCTTTCGAACTCATCGGACGAAAGACCGTATTCAGCTTCGCTGCGCCACACCAGCTTGAGCTCATCCGTGCCGATGAGGGCGTCGAAATCCCAGACAAGGACCTCTTCGTCATCCAGTGCGCGAATTTCCAACTGTTCCGCCTGCACGCCCCAGATCAGCTGTTCGGTCTGTTTGACGGGCTGAGCCTGCACGAGCGAGGCCCAAGGAAGGATGAGGCCGGCCAGTCCGGCGAGTTGACTGTATTTCATTACGTTCGTCCTTTGTATTTCCCGGCTCAAGCCGCGCGTCCCTTGACCACGACCTTGCGGAACATTCCCGCCCGCGCGTGGTAGCTGAGGTGACAGTGGAACGCCCATTGACCGGGGGCGTCGGCCTCGACTTCGATGTCCGTCGTGGCGGCGGGATTGATGTTCACGGTGTGCTTGATGGGATTGCGCGGACCGTGACCGGCATCGATGATCGACCACATCCCGTGCAGGTGCATCGGATGCGACATCATCGTTTCGTTGATGAACCGCATGCGCACCCGCTCGCCGTATCGGAGCGTGATCGGGGCGGCATCGTCGTATTTCACGTCGTTGATCGACCAGATGTAGCGCTCCATGTTACCGGTCAGCCGCAACACGATGGTGCGTGAGGGTGCGCGGTGACGGTAACGAGGGCTGGCGGCGCGCAGGTCTGCGTAGGACAGGAACTTGCCGCCGTTGTACGCGACAGGCGTCAGTCCGCTGCCCGGGACATAGAACGGATCGCCGCCATCAGACATTGCCATTCCGCTCATACCGTCCATTGCGGGCTTCTGCATCTGGGCATGGTTCATGCCTGACATCGGTGCCTTTTTCTTCTGCTGCATCTGCGTGTGGTCCATGCCGTCCATCGCAGGCTTTTGCATCTGCGTATGGTCCATCCCAGCCATCGAAGTCTTTTTCTTCGGCTTTTCCTCTGACGGGGTCATCGCAGGCATCGGGGGCTGCTGGCTGGATTGCATGTTTGAATGGTCCATGCCTGTCATGTCGGTGTGGTTCATTCCGGTCATGTTCTGCATGACGTGGTCGCCCATACCCATGCCCATATCCATACCGCCCATCATGCCGCTCATGTCGGCCATGGTGAGCAAGGGCTTGGGTCTGAGACGGGGCACGGCACCGGCATAGCCCTCTCTGGGTGACAGGGTGCCCCGAACAAGCCCGTTGCGGCCCATGGATTCCGCAATAATGCTATAGACCTTGTTCTGCGTAGGCTGGACGATGACATCATAGGTCTCGGCAACCGCGACCCGCAGTTCATCCACGGCGACAGGCTCCACATCGTTGCCGTCAGCCTGCACGACGAC
Source organism: Sulfitobacter sp. HI0027 (assembly GCF_001634775.1). NCBI lineage: Bacteria > Pseudomonadati > Pseudomonadota > Alphaproteobacteria > Rhodobacterales > Roseobacteraceae > Sulfitobacter > Sulfitobacter sp. HI0027. The sequence continues at coordinate 1,820 of NZ_LWER01000043.1, read as the reverse complement.
CATTTTCAGTCCCGGTATCCGCATGTCGAAGTAGGTCATCGCGGAGGAGTTGATGATCCGAAGGCGGACCTTCTCACCGGGCCGGAACAAACCGGTCCAGTTTTGCGACGTGCTGCGACCGTTGATCAGCGAGGTAAATCCCTGCACGTCTTCGACGTCGCTCGGCAGCATGCGCATGCGCCCCCACATGCGGCGCTCTTTCAGCGTCGCCTTGAGACCGTCCATGCGGGCGTCCCGGATCAGGTCCTGAAAAGTGCGCTGCGAACGGTTGTAGTAGTCGGACTGCATCTTGAGGTTCCGCAAGATGCGGTTGCCCGGATGGGGATGTTTGTCGGCCAGCTGAACGACATAGTCGCGGTGCGCTGGTATGCGTTCCCTGCCGCGCGGCTCGATCACGATCGCACCGTAGGCGCCATCCGGCTCCTGAAGGCCTGAATGGCTGTGGAACCAATAGGTCCCGGCCTGCTGGATCGGGAAGCGATAGGTAAAGGTCTGACCGGGGGCGATGCCGTTGAAGCTGATCCCCGGAACGCCGTCCTGACGGAAGGGCACGATAAGTCCATGCCAGTGGATCGAGGTGCTTTCGCTGAGGTTGTTGGTCACGTTTATCGTAACCTCCTCACCTTCCTTGAAGCGCAGGATCGTCGGAATCTGGCTGCGGTTGTAGCCCACGCCCATCTTCTGAAAATCGCCCGTGTTGATGCGCACCGGGTCGACTGTGATATTGTAGGTTCCCTGAGAGGTCACCTGCGTGGAGCCATGCGCGCTCAACGCTTTGGGCATCGCAAAAGCCGCAGCCGCAGCCAAGCCGAACTGACGCCGCGACAACCCCTTCGCCAGCTCTTCAGAGGTACTGAGCGCCGTATCCCAGAGGGCCAGCTGCTTTCTATTGAAGAATTGCATTCGTTTTCCTTGTATTAGTCTGTCTGAAAGGTGCCGCAGCGCGCGTGCTCAAGGGTTCGACGGCGTTTTGGAGGTCAGTCGCACCCGGCTCGGCACAGTTCGCTTCGAACACGGCACGTGCCGGGGGGCGTTTACGCGCGGTTCTGCCTTGCAACTTGCGAGGGTCAGCGCGGGGCCTGTTTCGAGTTCTGAATTTGTCGGATCCATGATTCACGTGCCCTCCGTGGAACTGGAGGTTTTATAGCCGGAACGCCTGCAAAGGATCAAGAATACATATGGTTACATATGGGGTTAGGGTGTGCTGACCGTCGGTAGGGTGGGTGGTTGCTGATGTGATTTGCTTTGGTTCGGGAAGGGCGAAGGGGCGCCTACGCAGTTGCCCGAAGGTTCGCGAACGCGCTTGATGTAGATCATCTTTCGCTTGCTATGCCCGGTTTCCAGAGATGATCGGCGAAAGACAGGCTCATCCAAGGGCATTGCCAAGTTGGGTGATCGTGGGCGCAAGGGGGCGTGGCGTGAGCGCTTATGCGGTCATCTGGAGCGCATAGTCGTTCCACAGGCTGAAGGCGTCAGCCCGTGCGTGGCGGTATGAAGATGCGGTGAGACGATAGCGACGGGGACGGAAGAGGGTGTTTATCTGATCATGGGCCGCGAGGAATCTCTGCGCCTGTCGTTGGGACTTGAAGCGCCCCATGATTTTCTCTCGCCGTCGCGTTGGTCTATGTGAGCCCTCGATCCGGTTGTTCAGATGGGGTGGTTGCCGTCCTCCCCAAACGGCATCGCAATGTGCCAAGGTCGTGGTGTTCAAAGCCACAAGAAGGAAAGGACGGCTAATGATAGATACAATGATCGGAGTGGACCTGGCGAAGAATGTTTTCCATCTTCATGGGGCCAGCATGACCGGGCAGTTGAAATTT
>NZ_LWER01000042.1:0-4041 GCF_001634775.1 Sulfitobacter sp. HI0027 | reverse complement strand
CCCGCCCCCGGCGGGCATCTACGCCGCTTCCCGCCGGAAAGGCCACGATGACAGAGAGGAAAAGCGCATAAAGCGCCAAGGGCACAGAGACCCAAAGCCGGTCACCGATCATCTCGGTCACCGGGGTGCGATAGGTGTAGGACGTGCCGAAATCGCCGCGCAGCATGCCACCGACCCACTCAAGGTAACGCTCCGGTCGGGACTGATCGAGCCCCAGTTCACTGCGCAGCGCGGCCAATGTTTCTGGCTGCGCATTCAAGCCCAGCATAAACGAAGCCGGATCGCCGGGGGCGACCTCGATCACCATGAAGATCACCAGCGACGCGACCGCGAGACTGATGAGCAGGGAGAGAAATCTTTTCAACGCATAGCGCAACATAGCGCGGAGGTTAGGCGGCACGCTCGGGAGGGTCCAGAGCCCGCGTGCAGTTTCCCCGAGGAGAAAGAGAGAATTGCTGAATTTTTAAGGCCCACGTAGGGCGGGGCCGGGGTCCACATCGAAAGAATCCAGCATTGTGAGCATGTTATGCACTGAAACCGCCGTTTTCCCTTTCCTAATCGCTATGCGCTGGAACCATATCCGTTATGCGGTGTTGTCTTCGGGAGAACAGATAAAACTGGAGAATAAAAATGAAAACGACTCTGAAAACACTTGCGATCGCCGGCCTTCTGGGCACCGTTTCCGCACCCGCCTTCGCCGCTGCTCACATGGACATGGCCACCATGACCTGCGCCCAGTACCAAGAATTGAGCGATGAAGACAAAATGAAAGTCTCTTCCATGGCAATTGCCGAACTGAAAGATGGCGACCACGGTGGCTCCATGATCACCGAAACCAAAAACGACGGTTCCGAGCCGAGCGACATCTCTGCTGCTGAAGCGACAGACGCTGAAGAAACCGAAGATTCCCTGATCGACAATACAAAAGCCGTCGAAGATTCCGAAGAAGCTGACGAGATGGCCGACACGGAAATGGAACAGGAAATGGAAGACTTCATGGTCGTCTGTAACCAGAACCCCGACGCGCTGGTAAGCGAAGCCGCAGCAAACCTGCGTGGCAAAGACCAATAGGTCTTCGCATCTAATTAAAAAGGGCGCGCCTCACGGCGCGCCCTTTTTTAATGCTTAAACGCAATCCTATGGATCACTCCGCCCAGCTCACACCGGTCAGGTCGGTGGCCTGCGTGGGCGCGTTTACCCAAAGCCCCTCGACACCCGCCTTGGCAATCGTCGGGAAAGCGAGTTGGAACAGATAGCCGTTCACATAGTCTTCGGCGATCATGCGCTGCGCCTTGGCCAGCATCTCGGTCCGCGCTGCGGGTTCTGCCGTCTTGTTGAACTCGGTTATCAGCGACTGGAACTCAGCATTGTCATATTGGAAGTAATAGTCCGGGTTGGCGTAGATATTGATGTCCATCGGCTCTGTATGGCTGACGATCGACAGACCGAAATCCTTGCCTTTGAACACCGTTTCCAACCACTGTGCCCATTCGACATTGGTGATCTGCGCCTTGATGCCAACTTCGGCCAGCTGGGCTGCGATGATCTCTCCGCCGCGGCGGGCGTAGGATGGGGGCGGCAGGTGCAACGTCGTCTCGAACCCATCGGGGAAACCGGCCTCGGCCAGCAGCGCCTTGGATTTTTCAGGGTCGTAGCTGCTCATCTCAGTCAGATCGACGTAGTCCGGGTTATGCGGCGCGAAATGTGTGCCGATGGGTGTGCCATAGCCGAACATCGCACCATCGATGATCGCCTGCCGGTCAATGGCATGGGCCACAGCCTCGCGGACTTTGACGTTATCGAAAGGTTCGCGCTTGTTATTGATCGACAGGATCGTTTCCCCCTCGGTCGAGCCGATCAGCACTTGGAAACGCGGGTCCGCCTCAAACTGGGGGATATTTTCCGGCGCGGGGAAGCCGGTGAAAACATCGACATCCTCGGCCATGACCGAAGCGAAAGCCGCTGTCGGGTCTGAGATGAACTTGAAGGTCGCGCTGGCCAGCGCGGGCGCCTCGCCCCAATAGTCGTCATTCCGGGTCAGAGTGATCTTGTCGCCCTGATTCCAGTTCTCAAACTTGAACGCGCCGGTGCCAATCGGGGTCTGCTTGATCGTCTCGACCGTTTCTGGTGCCACGATCACCGCGTCGCCCCAGGCGAGGTTGAACAGCATGTTGCCATTCGGTTCGCTCAGTTTGACCTCAACGGTCTGCGGGTCAATGACGTTCACTTCGGAAATCGCGGCATAGAGCGCCTTTTGGGCATTGGCGCTGTCTTCGGCGTTGATCCGGTCGAGGGTGAATTTCACGTCCTCGGCGTCCATCGTGGTGCCATCGTGAAAGGTGACCCCCTCGCGCAGCTTGAACTTATAGGTCAGCCCGTCTTCGGAAATCTCCCAGGACTCAGCCAAGCCCGGCACGACAGAGCCATCGCCCATGAAACGGGTCAGCCCTTCGAAGACATTGGTATAAAGCACCGAGTCGATGGCCCCGGCCGCGGCAGAGGTCGGATCAAGGTGCGGCGGCTCAAGCTGCATGGCGACGGTGATGTCGTCCTTGGCGAAAGCGCTGGTGGCGGCGACAGCCAATGCAGCACTGGCCACACCGGTCATCAAACGGTTCAAACGGTTCATGAAGTTCTCCCATATTGGCGTTTTTTTTGCGAGGCTAGCCAAAAGCCGCGCGACGCGCCAGCCTTCGTTGCCAAGCCCGCGCGAGAAGGGTATCGCGGGTGCTTTGCACGGGCGCGCTGCGCATCGGACCGCCCGTGAAAAGGCATTAGGAGAACGTCATGGCCAGGCTGGGGATTGATTTTGGAACGTCCAACACCGCGGCGGGCATCGCTGTCAACGGCACCCCGCAACTGATCGCACTAGAGGCCGAGGCGCAGACCCTGCCGACGGCGGTATTTTTTGATTTCGAAGCGCGTGAAATGCGGATCGGCGCCGCCGCCTCTGACGCGCTGCTGGCCGGGGCCGAGGGCCGTTACATGCGCGGGTTGAAAAGCCTGCTTGGCACCCGGCTAATGCGCGAGCGGCGGGTGCTTTTGGGCGAACGGCTGGACTTTATCGATATTGTGGCGCGGTTTCTGGCGCGGGTGAAAACGCAAGCCGAAGCCGCCACGGGGATGCAGTTCGACACAGCACTCTCTGGCCGTCCGGTGCGCTTTCACTCAGCTGATGACGCGCGCGATGCACAAGCGCTGACAGACCTGCGCGAGGCCTATTGCCGGGCCGGTTTCGACCATGTGGATTTCATGAATGAACCCGAAGCAGCCGCGCTTGCCAACCGCGCCGCGCTGCGCCCGGGGGATCTGGGGCTGGTGATCGATATCGGCGGCGGCACCTCTGATTTCACGCTTTTCCGCCAGCGCGGGAATGATGAGATCGACATTTTGGAAAGCCACGGCATCCGCCTTGGCGGGACCGATTTTGACCGGTCCTTGTCCATCGGGCGGGTGATGCCGCAGCTTGGAATGGGGAGCGAAATTCGCCATGCTTTCGGGGGCGACACCCACATCGCGCCCAATGCGATCTTCAACGATCTGGCCACATGGGCGAAAATTCCGTTTCTCTATGGCCCGGATACCCGCAAGGCGGCGGCGGAATTGCATAAGTTTGCCGAACATCCCAAGCGTCTGGCACGGTTGGTTAAAGTGCTTAACGAAGAGCTTGGTCATGATCTTGCTTTTGCCGTCGAAGCGGGCAAAATCCGCGCCAATGGCGCAGGGGCCGAGGGGGATGCAGAGCCAGTGATCGACGTGTCGATGCTCAAACCCCGCGCGACTTTGCCCCTGCCCCGTGACTGGATGCGCAAGCGGCTTTCGAAACTGGCCGCACAGATGGGGGATGCAGCGGAGACGACAGCGCGGAACGCAGGCATCGCGCCCGGCGCTGTGGACCGGTTGATCTTTGTCGGCGGGTCGAGCCTGATGGAGGTGGTCGAGGCCGAAATGCGCGCACGTTTTCCGCGCGCGGAAGGGCATCGGGGGGCGGCGCTGACGGCGATTGTCGAGGGGTTGGCGTTGAGTGCCGGTGGGGGGGGG
>NZ_LWER01000041.1:0-5553 GCF_001634775.1 Sulfitobacter sp. HI0027 | reverse complement strand
AGCGCCCGCCGGTGGAGAACTGGATGATCATGCCGGGGCAATGCTTTTGCACGCCTTCCATCAGCCGCGCGAATTTCTCGGGGTCGGAGGATGGGGTTTCATCGTCGTTGCGCACATGGGCGTGGCAAATGGAGGCCCCGGCTTCGAAGGCTGCGTGGGTCGACTCGACCTGCTCGGCGATCGAGATCGGCACGGCGGGGTTGGCGGCTTTGGTGGGAACGGAGCCGGTGATGGCGACGCAGAGGATGCAGGGGGTGGTCATGGGGAGGGTCCTGTGGCGGCGGTGGTTGGGGAGGAAGGTCGCATACCCCGCAGGCGGTGTACATTGGTTAGCGAAAAGGATGAGAGGTAAGTGTCTGCCACCGCGCCCGCCCCTCGGTTCGGGCACTGCCAAATCGAAGATTTGGCCATTGGGAGGGCACCTTCCAACCTCAATAAGTTCAAACTATTGTAAGAGTCGATTTCAATTCCCACCTAATGAGTCGCGTAATTACACGCACATTGAGGGAAGGAAAATCAATGATTTATAGCGAATCGCAAATTCGAACAGAAGCACTTAAAGAACTTAACAACTCCGCAAGCGGGACGCTCACCACGTCGCAATTGATCGAACTACTTGAAAATCGCCTGAAACCCACCGGGAAAGATGCCGAAATCGCTGACGGTCGCGGTGATACATATTTTTCTCAAAAAGTAAGAAACCTTGTATCGCACCGAGATCAGGGACCCGGCTTAGCCAGGCTTGGGTACGCAACTTATGACGCAGATGAAGAAAGCTGGACTATTACGCAGAGCGGTCGCGATCAAGTTACTTAGCGAAACCTAGATTTATAACCTGTCGGTAGCCACTTAAGCTGTGTGGGTCCATCATATTCTTGGTCCCACACATACCAAGCGTATGCTGTCGTTCCACTGCCTTTTTTCACCGCTCCGCTTGGATAGAAGGTTATCCGTTCGCTGAATATCCAGACGGAACTTGGTGGATGAACAGAAAATATAGTCTTCTGCCTGGTCGCGCTCTCGAGAAAGGCCAACCGAAGCAGAAGGGCCAGCTTCTTTTTAGTCTGGCGCAAACCGGCGTGAACAAATTCTTCTGCGCTGTGAAAGGGCGGGTTAGTAACAATATTATCGACAATTCTATTTTCGGATCGAAAATCTATTCCGGCTTCGCCATAGCCCCGGTCGTACAAGTCCGAAGATATTACTTTATTTCCGGTCTGCTTTAATACCTCAGCCATCGCGCCGTCACCGCAGGCACATTCCCAGATATCACCTTCAAATTTTTCGTTGTCAGCGAGGACATGGGTAGCCCATTTCGGCGTAGGATAGAAATCAGGGCCGTCTAAGTCAGCTACGCGCTTCATAGTCGGCTGTGGAGAAAGCACAAATCGTTGGTTCATTTTTACCGCCCGTTTTTTTTGAGTCTGGCAGCAAAAGTAGAAGCCAACAACCATCTTGTGAATCTAGTTTAACCTCAATCACTTAAGGACACTATTGGAATTCACCCATCCATCTTCAGCGCGGAAATAAACGCCTCCTGCGGGATGTCCACTTTCCCGAACTGCCGCATCTTCTTCTTACCCGCCTTCTGCTTCTCCAGCAGCTTCTTCTTCCGCGTCGCGTCGCCGCCGTAACACTTCGCCGTCACGTCCTTGCGCATCGCGGAGAGCGTCTCGCGGGCAATCACCTTGCCGCCGATGGCCGCTTGGATCGGGATCTTGAACATGTGGCGCGGGATCAGGTCTTTGAGCTTTTCCACCATCGCCCGGCCACGCATCTCGGCGCGGTCGCGGTGCACCATGGTCGAGAGCGCATCCACCGGCTCGTCGTTCACGAGGATCTGCATCTTGACCAGATTGTCCTGCCGGTAGCCGATCATCTGGTAGTCAAAGCTGGCGTAGCCCTTGGTGACCGACTTCAGCCGGTCGTAGAAATCAAACACCACCTCGTTCAGCGGCAGGTCATAGACGGCCATCGCCCGCGAACCAGCATAGGTCAGGTCTTCTTGAATGCCGCGGCGGTCTTGGCAGAGCTTCAGCACATCGCCAAGGTATTCATCGGGCACGAGAATCGTCGCCTTGATCCGCGGCTCTTGCATGTGGTCCACCAGCGTCATGTCGGGCATGTCGGCGGGGTTGTGCAGCTCCTGCATCTCCCCGTCCTTCATATGGACGTGATAGATCACCGAAGGGGCGGTGGTGATCAGGTCGATGTCATACTCACGCTCAAGCCGGTCGCGGATCACTTCGAGGTGCAGCAGGCCAAGGAAACCGCAGCGGAAGCCAAAGCCAAGCGCGGCAGAGGTTTCCATCTCATAGGTGAAGGAGGCATCGTTCAGGGCGAGCTTTTCGATCGCATCGCGCATGTCTTCGAAGTCATTGGCGTCGACCGGGAAGAGACCGCAGAAAACCACCGGCACCGAGGGCTTAAAGCCCGGCAGCGGGGTTTCACACTTGCGCTTTTCATGGGTGATCGTGTCGCCCACGCGGGTGTCGCGGACCTGTTTGATCGAGGCGTTCAGATAACCGATCTCGCCGGGGCCGAGGCTTTCGACGCCGGTCATCTTGGGCCGGTAAACGCCCACATCGTCCACGTCATAGGTGCCGCCGGTCTTCATCATGCGAATGCGGTCGCCCTTTTTCAGGGTGCCGTCGATGATCCGGACGATACAGATGACGCCAAGGTATTGGTCATATTTACTGTCCACCAGCATCGCCTTGAGTGGCGCATCGGGGTCGCCGCCCTTAGGTGCCGGCAGTTTATTGACGATCGCTTCCAGCACATCGGGGATGCCGACGCCGGTCTTGGCAGAGATCAGGCAGGCCTCGGAGGCGTCGATGCCGATCACGTCCTCAATTTGTTCGCGCACGCGGTCGGGGTCAGAGGCGGGCAGGTCGACCTTATTCAGCACCGGCACAATCTCATGATCCGCATCGATGGCGGTATAGACATTGGCCAGCGTCTGCGCCTCGACGCCCTGGGTGGCGTCGACGACCAGCAGCGAACCTTCGACCGCATGCATGGAGCGCGCGACCTCATAGGCGAAGTCGACGTGTCCGGGCGTGTCGATCAGGTTCAACACATAGGTCTTGCCGTCCTTGGCAGGGTATTCGATGCGGACGGTGTTGGCCTTGATGGTGATGCCCCGCTCCCGCTCGATATCCATGTTGTCCAGAAGCTGGCTTTGCATGTCGCGTTCGGCGACCGTGCCGGTGAGTTGGATCAACCGGTCGGCCAGCGTGGATTTGCCGTGGTCGATATGCGCCACGATGGAGAAATTGCGGATGTTTTCAAGCGGTGTCATGCAAGGGGATATGGCGCAGTGCCGCGCCTGCGTCAATTGGCCATGAGCGTGCCAGAGCCCGCTTCGCGCCCTTCGCGGCGCTTTATCGCAGGCCAAGGTGCTTTGCCCCCAAAGGAGAATTGCGCGAAGCCCCATTTTGCGGCATAGTGATGAGCAGAGCAGACCGGGCCACAAGGGGAAAACCCCATGGTCCAAAACAATAGGGCAAATCAATGCGGACAGTTGCAAGTTTGATGGCGCTCGTCGTCTTGGCGGGTTGTGGCGGATCACGTTATTCCAGCGATGCCGCCGTGGGACGTTTCTCCCCGACGCCGGTGCTTTTCGCCACGGGACCAATTCAAAAGGCTTGTCTGGCCGATGGGCGCCGCGGCTCCAGCCACGCGCGTTGTGGCTGCGTGCAGGCGGTGGCGGATCAGACGCTGTCGCGCTCGGATCAGCGCCAAGGCGCCAAGATTTTCCGCGACCCCCACCGTTTGCAGGAAATGCGTCAGTCCGACAACAAAAGCGACAACGCCTTCTGGAGCACGTGGAAAGCCTATGGCCAGAGCGCCGCGGCGGCCTGCTCCAACACCTGATAGCTCAGCTTTCGCTGGGCGGCTGGCCAAAGCGATCAATCAGCCGTCCGACGATCTGATCGCGGGCGGCGCGAAACTGGGTGAGTTTGGCCTCGCGGCTCTCGCCCAGTCCCGTGGGATCAAGGATCGGCCAATATTCCACGTCGAGATGGTAAAACCGCGTCAGCTCCAGCGCCCGGCGCTGGCTGGCGGGGCTCAGCGCGATGATCAGATCGAATGACCCCAGATCGTCGCCCCATTCCTCCATTTCATCGAAACTGCGGCTGCGGTGCCGGTCCAACTCCACATCCAATTCACTGCACACGGCGATGGAAAAGCCGTCGATCTCCATGTCGATCTTGACGCCCACGGACTGCACATAGGTGCCGGTGCCGTAGAATTTCTTCATCAAGCCTTCGGCCATGGGCGAACGGACGGCGTTATGGTCGCAGCAGAAGAGAACGGATTGAGGCAGCAGCTGCTTCATTTATCCGCCGAAATGCAAAACGCAGATCAGGGTAAAGAGCCGCCGCGCGGTGTCGGTGTCGATCTCGGCCTTGCCCGACAGACGCTCTTGCAGCACGCGGGAGCCTTCGTTGTGGATGCCGCGCCGGGCCATGTCGATCGTCTCGATCTGGCTGGGGGGCAGTTTCTTGACCGCCTCGAAATAGCTTTCGCAGATTTGGAAGTAATCCTTTACCACCTGCCGGAACGGGCCGAGGGAAAGGTGGAATTCCGCCGCCTTTTCAGCCGCTTCGGTCTCCACATCAAAGACCAGCCGCTTGTCGCGGATGGACAGGGACAGATGATAAGGCCCTTCGGGCACCGGGCCCTTCTCCCGTTCGGGCAGGACAAAGCTGTTCTCTTCCAGCAGGTCGAACATGGCCACCTTACGCTCCTGATCGATCTCAGGCGTGGGGGGCGGCATGTTCGCGTCATCAAGCGCGATATGGGTGATGCGGGTCATGGACGCATCCTTTTTGCTGGCGATACCATTTCGTGGATAGCGCAGCGGTGGGAAGGGGGCAATGCGCGAGAGCATGCCCGGTGGCGAATGTCGCGCCCGGGGGCACAGCGGGCAGCGCCCTGCCTCCTGCGCAGGCGGCTTCTGCCCCCCCCTGCCCTAGTCGTTCAGCTTGCGCAGGCGCGCGGTGACCGACAGGCCATGCGCCTCAAGGCTCTCTGACTGGGCCAACCGCTCTGCCGCCGGGCCGATGGCTTTGAGGGCTTCGGGCGACATCTGAGCCAATGTGGTGCGCTTCATGAAATCCAAAACCGACAGCCCCGAAGAGAAGCGCGCCGACCGCGCCGTGGGCAGAACGTGGTTCGGCCCGCCGACGTAATCTCCAATCGCCTCCGGCGTCCATTGGCCAAGGAAGATCGCGCCCGCATGGGTGATCTTTTCCGACAGCGCCTTTGGGTCCGCCACGCAGAGTTCAAGGTGTTCCGGCGCGATCCGGTTGCTAAGCGCCGCCGCGGCGTCGAGGTCAGCCACCGTGATGATCGCACCATTGTCGCGCCAGCTGGCGCCCGCGATGGCGCGACGCTCAAGGGTGAGCAGACGTTTCTCGACCGCTTCTTCCACCGCGCGGGCAAAGGCGGGGTCGGTGGTGATCAGAATGCTCTGCGCGCTCTCATCGTGTTCGGCTTGGCTAAGCAGATCAAGGGCGATGAAATCGGGATCATTGTCGCCAT
>NZ_LWER01000040.1:0-6272 GCF_001634775.1 Sulfitobacter sp. HI0027 | reverse complement strand
AGGGCGGGGTCGAAGGGGCTGAGCACCCGAAGCCGTTTGGGGGGTTCGCGGGTAAGGGCGGGGTCTTCGGCCCAACCGGGGCGGACAAAGGCAGGGCGCAGGCTGCCATCGGCGGCCTCGATATCGATCTCCTCCAACCGCCCGGCGGCCTGTTCGGCCGCGCACCATCCGCGCGCTTCGGCGGGAGAGATATGCGCCCAGAAGGCCGCGAGCTCCCCCGCCGTGGCAAAGCCTAAACGCGCCAGCGCCTGATTGCAGCACCAGTCGACCGTCTGCCCTATGTCAGGGGCATTCGCCGGGTCACGCAGCGCGGCGGGCACCACCCGCTCGGTCAGATCATAGCGTTTGCGAAAGCCCTCGCGCCCGGTCACCGCCAGCGCGCCGCTGCGCCACAGATATTCCAGCGCGGTTTTCGACGGATGCCACTGCCACCAGCCTCCGCTGCTGCGCGGCTCGTCCCGGCCCACATCTGATGAGGTGACGCCGCCCTCCGCGCGGACCTGCGCCAGCACGCTTTGCATTTGCGCTTCGAAATCATGGCGCTGCCAATCCTTCCAACGGCCCAGCAGCTTTGCCGCATCGCGGGTGCGGCGCAGGTGCCACTGGGGGTAGAATTCCATCGGGATGACGGCGGCGTCATGGGTCCAATGCTCAAACAGCGCGCGGCCATTTTCATAGAGCCGTTTCAGGGCAGCGGGGCGATACCGAGGGCGCCGTGCAAAGAGGATCAGATCATGCGCCCGCGCCACGGTATTGATGCTGTCGAGCTGCACGAAGCCCAGATCATGGATCAGTTTGAGCAGCGCCACGCCCTTGGCCGGGCCCTGCGGCGGGTCGGACAGCAGGTGACGCGCCAAAAATAACCGCCGCGCGGCGGCATTGGCGAGCCTTGGGCGGCTCACCCCTGACGGCGGCGGCGCAGGGTGTCGCCCAGCGACAGCGTCGGGGTCAGGGTGATCTGGGTCTGCATTTCCGGGTCCGGCTCGGGCCGGGTCTGGTTGAGGATGATCCGCGCCGCTGCCTGACCGATTTCGTTCCGGCAGGCATCCATCGTCGCCAATTGACGCGGCAAACCCTGCAACAGCTCCACGTTGTTGAACCCCGCCAAACCGATCTGACCGGGGATATCGATGCCTTGGTCGATCAGATGTAGCAGCCCGCCCGCGCCGATCATGTCGTTGGAATAATAGAGGAAATCGAGGTCGGGTGAGCGTTCCAACATTTCTTGCGTCATCTCGCGACCCTTGGCCAGCGCAGAGCCGCCGGAGTAAAAGGCGCGGTCTTCGATCTCCACCCCTGCCTTGGCGAGCCCTTCGGTGAAACCTTCGAACCGTTTGCGGGCGCGGTGATCCAGCGGCATTTTTGTGCCCATGAAGCCGATCCGCTCATAGCCTTCGCGCAGGATCGCCTGCGCCATCTCGCGCCCCGCGCGACGGTGCGAAATACCCACCATCGCATCGACGGGTTTGCCGTCGGTGTCCATGATCTCGACCACTGGAATGCCTGCATTGCGCAGCATGGCGCGGGTGGCGTCGGAATGTTCCAGCCCCGCGATGATCACCCCCGAGGGCCGCCACGAGAGCATCTCATAGAGCACCCGCTCTTCCTTCTCGGGGAGGTAGTCCGTCACCCCCACGACCGGCTGCAGCGGCGTGTCTTCGAGCACCTGATTGATGCCGTTCAGGACTTCGGGAAACACCATATTGCCCAGCGACGGGATCACCACCGCCACAAGGTTCACGCGCTGGCTGGCCAGCGATCCGGCGATCTGGTTGGGCACATAGCCAAGCGCCTTGGCGGCGGCGAGAACACGGTTGCGGGTGGCCTCTGACACGTCGCCGCGTTTGCGCAGGACACGGCTGACCGTCATCTCGGAAACGCCACAAGCATCGGACACATCGCGTAGGGTCAACGGGCGTTTGGGGGGTGTGGTCAATTTGGTTTTCCTGTTTGCCTCACCCATAGGTAGCGCGAAGCGGGACGCGCGATCAAGCTCTGCCGCAGTCAGGCCGTGCAGTCAGGTCGTGCAGTCGGGCCGGGGCGCCGCACCAATCGGTGGCCATTCTGCCGATGACATCACCCCATGCTTGCGCTAAACCGCCCCTGTCGGCCCCGTGGCTCAACTGGATAGAGCAGCCCCCTCCTAAGGGGCAGGTTGCAGGTTCGAATCCTGCCGGGGTCGCCAGACTTTCATAATTTCCCTTTCTTTACAGTTGGTTGCAGGGTGAAATTGTCCAACCCATCTGGAAGGTTGGACAAGTTGTTGAGTTCGAGAAGTGCCAGCCCATCAGAAACCATCTTGTCCCGATTGGCCGCTTGGACGTAGCGGCGGGCTTCACGAGGGTCTTTGTGCGCCAAGAAGGCCATGATCTGAAATTCCGACGCGCCGCGCTCGGCTAAGCGGGTAGCCCCATATTTGCGTAGGCCATGGGCGCGACAAACTTCCGGTAGCTCTGCCGCTACACATTGGTCACGAAACCAATTGCCAAAGCTCTCCACGGTGAAGGGCTTGCCCTTGCTGTGAATGAAAAACTGGGATTGTTCCGCAGGGACTAACAGCAATTCGTCGCGCAGTTCTGGCAGCAAGCAAAGGGGCAGCGATACATCTTGCCCAGTTTTGCCCCGCCTGTACCAGATGTTCGGCCCTTTGAGGTTCTGCCGCCCCATGGCACAAGCGTCCTGACGTGCCGCGCCAGTTCCCAAGATCACCTCGAAGGCCAGCCGCGCCAACGTGCCAGATGCATGATGCGCACGATACTGTTCAACTTCTTCAAGTGTCCAAGTGTGGAAGCCGGTAGTTCTGATCTTGCGGCGCTCGACCTGTTCCGCCGGATGCGGCCCTTTGTAGCCCAGCTTCTTCTGAGCATAGCGGTAGAGTTCACCAATTTCTTTGTGCAGCCGGTTTGCCGCTTCAGGGCCGCCCTTGCGGTCCATCAAATTCTCAACGTGGTGTGGCTCAAGATCAGCCAAACGCGCAGCCCCGATCAACACGCGGATCGCGTCCAACCTGCCGCGCTTAGGCTTGCGTGTGCTAGCGCTCAGGCTCTTGAACCCGGTGTTGCTGAGGTAGTGCGTGATCACATGGTCAAAGGTGCCGGGAACCGTGCCAGAGGCCGGTGAGAGGGCAGGCGGATTGATTGCAGCATCATAATCGGCACGGAATGCCTCAGAGCCGTATGGGCCGCGCAGATACACGTCGATCTTACGGCCCTTCACGGTCTTGCGCAGACGCCAACGCTTGCACCCGTGGCGGTCAATTGTCGGCTGATTACCTACGCCGGGGAAAGGGTTTCTGCGCTTGCTCATCCAATCCCCAGCATCTTGTCGATGTTGCTTTTCGCGCTGGTGACAGCCTCACCCTTCGCAAAAACAATGATATTTCCTTGGCGGTCGATATAGGCCGCTCCCACTTCCATGTTAGCAGCTACCGCGCCTTTAATGGCGCGGGTCACATCAACCTGTTTGAATGAAGCGGGTGTGTTTGCCATCAGACCTTCGCATCCTCGGGATAAGCCGCGTCCAAGACTTCGAACGGGTGATACTGCATGCGAGCGCAAACCGTGTTAAAGACCTCGGATGCATTGACCGTCAGGAAATGCTCGGACCCTAAGTGCTGGCGCAATTTGCCATAGGTGTCGCGGGTCGAACCCGACTCCCAAAGCTCTTCGAATGTGCGTTCGCCCGCTACGCCGAAAATTGTATCGCCATAATGGTGATGGAACGGCAGAGCGGGGTCACGCTTCGGCAAACCGAAGTCGTCGCCTCCCCCGCTGGAGTGAGCGAATTGAGCCGCCGCAGTGAAGGCTTCTTTTGCGCCCATGTGCATATCCATCAGAGTTTGCGCCATGGCGATTTCCATCACATTGAAGAAGGTGAAACGGCGGTGCTTACCTTGGCTCCCGCCGCCCTCGATCTTGCGGTGACCGACGATCAACTTGCGTTTGACCCAGTTCTGGATGCTCTCAGGGCGAGCGCCGGTGAGGTTCGAAACCTCGGACGCACTGAAGACGCCGCTCAGGGTGTTGTCGATAATCGGGTTCATAGCTACGCCTCTAAAGTTCCTTTGACCCTTTATTGCTTAACTCAGATAAAAGGTCAAGAGACGTTATCGAGCTTTTCCGGCCATGCCGCTCATTGCACCACGTCCAATCCATTGATGATTTCACGTGCCATGCTGATCGCCATATCAATGAGGCTCCCGCCGCCATTGTCGGCGAAGGATGTGGCGCTAATCTGCTCCGCTTCGATAGCCATCGACATGATACGCAAGAGGTTTTCCAGCGTGTTGGCCCGATCTATTGCTGCTTCAATGTGGTCAGGGTGGTTCATCAGTTGATCTCCTTCACATCGTCCAGATTGTTCGCCAGCTTTCCCGCCAACCGCTCAATCATCACAATCAGAGCGCCACGGCCTTGGAACGCCTGCGGTGTATTGCTGCCATCCAGCTCATCCAGCGCCTGTACAAGACCGTGCAGGACTATTGCATCCGTCTGGCAGTCGCTGAGCCTTGAGTGTGAGGAATTGTTCGCCTGAGCGGCGTTAGTATCGATCATGTTGTTCTCCAAGATTTAGGTTGCAGGGGTTTCGTTGCGTTCCATCCGTTCGCGGATCGCCCGAATGATTTCAGAATTTTGCGAAGCCGCGTTCGCTTCGGCCTGCTGTTCGATCCAAGATTTCAGGTCAGGCGGTAGTCGTAGTTGTAACTGTTTACGTTGGGTCATGTCGGCCTCCAAAAGTCACCGTGACACTATATGTCACCGTGACAGCATTGCAGTCAACAGAAAAATAGTGTCACCGTGCCACTAAACTTTGAGAGGTGCCGGGATGGCCGATTCAACTGGCCGAGAAAGCGACAAGTTCATGCTAAGACTTCCCGACGGCATGCGGGATCGAATCAAAGTTGCGGCCGAGCGGAACGGGCGCAGTATGAATGCTGAAATTGTGGCGGTGCTCGATGAAAAGTTTCCGCCTCTCATTTCGGCAGACAGGCTTACGGCTCTAATTGAAGCCTCCGCTGGGTTGCTAGATGCAGTTGAAAACGTTGTTCCCAGTGATAAAAATTCTTCTAAGAACGTCGCTATTCTTCGCTCTCACCTCGAAAAGGTTCAAAGGGAAGCTGAGTCAAATATTGATGCCGCTGAACGGCGGCAACTCTTTGATGATACTGAGATCATATTTAATAGAATCGCCAACCGAATTTCGGGTTTGGTGGATGAGCCAGAGAAATGAACGACCAGTAGAGCAACAATGACGCGCGAAAACGGGGACCGGCGCAACATCCCGCTGCCCTCCGATCCCCTGCCGTTTCGCATCTGGTAAGACGGGCCAGCCCCGGCCACTCAAACCGTGCTGGCCTGCGCCGCGCCTCCAAAAGGAAATGGTGGCCGCGCCTTGTCGGGGTTTTCCCACTCTCCGACTAACGGGGGTGCTTTGACGGCTGATCGTCTGGCGCATCCTGCCAATCTCTAGTTACCGGCCACCCTTGAGATATTTGTTATCCGCCTGAGATCGCTGATCTTGCTGGATGCCCCGGCGCGTGACTTCGACAGCAACACCGGTTGCCTCAGTTCTCACGCGGGACGCGAACATTTCACCTTCTTCGATGATAAGCTTGATCGTTCCGCTAGCACCGCCTGAGCCGCGCAAAGCCGCCTGCGCCTGCGGCACGTTCAGGATGCCGCCCGATTGTGAAGGCACGAACACCTCACTATTCGGCGTGTTCTCGTTCACCAGATACGCGCCACCAGAGCGCACCGGGCCACCATTCGCCCGCGCCCCGCTGAACGCGCTGATGATGCCGCCGAGTAGACCACCGCCCCCGCCCTTGCCAGCGAACATGCCCTCACCAAACAGCAGGTATTCCAGCGCAGCCCGCTTGAGGCTGTTAGTGAAAGCGTCCATCGCATCTGCGCCGCCCATAGCCGCGTCAATGATGCTGTCCTTCCACTCGCCTTGGATTTTCTCCATCTGGGCCATCTTGTCGCGGGCGTTCTCATACTCACCCGCCAACTTGCCCACATTGGCCGCTTCGGCGTCGATCTTTTGCAGCAGTTCGTCGGTGATATCCAAGCCGCGCTTCTTGGCCTCATCCAGCAGCTTGTGCTTGACCGTCAGCGCCGCGACCTCTTCTTTCGACTTGCCCAGCATTTCGATAGAACGTTGCAGATTTTCCAGTTCCTTTTCAGCAATGCTGAACAACGGTTCTTGCTCACGTCCACCACGACCACCGCCCGAACGGGACCGACCACCGCCGGACGATCCGCTGCCACTCT
>NZ_LWER01000039.1:0-5788 GCF_001634775.1 Sulfitobacter sp. HI0027 | reverse complement strand
AATCGGGCAGATTCAACCTTGTGGCGCGGTCTTCGGGCGGCTGTGGGAAAGCACGTTCCGCGTCGCTCAACGGCGTGGGCGCGTGCCCCTCGCCCGTGAACAGCGCCTCAAGATCAGCCCCTTGCCCGTGCAGCACACCGATCATCAGGGCACGGCCCGTATCCCCGCCGCCGTAATGGGCCGCCGTCCGTTTCTGGCGCAGCACGTCAAAGACATGATCCCGCACGGCGGCCCGGTCTTTGGAGCCTGCAAAACGGCTTTGCCGCGCCCAACGGGTCAGCGCCTGTTCGGCGGCCAGCCCCCCGGCGATCGCATCCAAAACTTCTATCGCAGCCGATAGGCGCGCGCCCGGGGTCATGGCATCTTCCTTAGGTAAAAAATGGCTTTTAAGCCGTTGCTTTTATAGGTTAACCGATACGGTAGTTCGGGCTTTCGCGGGTGATCTGCACGTCATGCACATGGCTTTCCTTCAGCCCCGCGCCGGTGATCTTCACAAAGCTACAGTTGCGGCGCATCTCACCGACCGTGGCGCATCCGGTATAGCCCATCGCCGCGCGCAAACCGCCCACAAGCTGGTGGAGCACATTGCCCGCGCTGCCCTTGTAGGGCACCTGACCTTCGATGCCCTCGGGCACCAGTTTGTCAGAGGCGGCATCTTTTTGGAAATACCGGTCCGCCGAGCCGCGCGCCATGGCGCCCATGCTGCCCATCCCACGGTAGCTTTTGAAGCTACGCCCTTGATACAGAACGACTTCACCGGGGCTTTCGTCGGTGCCTGCGATCATGCTTCCGACCATGGCGCAAGAGGCACCAGCGGCAATCGCCTTGGCGAAATCGCCGGAGAACTTGATGCCACCGTCGGCGATGATCGGCACGTCACCGGCGGCGGCCACGCAATCCATAATGGCGGTCAATTGCGGCACGCCCACGCCCGCGACCATCCGCGTGGTGCAGATGGAGCCGGGGCCGATGCCCACTTTCACAGCATCCGCGCCCGCGTCGATCAATGCGCGGGTGGCGGCACCGGTGGCGACGTTGCCCGCGACGACCTGCACATCGCCGAAGTGCTTTTTGGCACGGGTCACCGCATGGGCCACGCCTTCGGAATGGCCATGTGCCGTGTCGATCACGATCATATCGACGCCCGCATCGACCAGCGCCTCAGAACGCTCGAAACCCGCGTCGCCCACGGTGGTCGCCGCAGCCACGCGCAGCCGGCCCAGATCGTCTTTGCAAGCGGTTGGGTTCAGCACGGCCTGTTCGGTGTCGCGCAGGGTCAAAAGCCCGGTGAGCACGCCGCTGGCATCGGTGACCAACAGTTTCTCGATCCGGCGGGATTTCATCAGGCTGATCGCCTCGTCCCGGTCGGCAGGCTCTTGCAAGATCGCCAGCCGCTCGGAGGTCATCATCACCGACACCGGCGTGCGGTCGTCAGAGGCGAAACGCATGTCACGGTTGGTCACGATGCCCAGCACGCGGCCATTTTCATCCACCACCGGGAAACCCGTCACGCGGTAGCGTTCTTGCAGCGCCTTGGCATCCGCCAACGTCTGGTCGGGGCGCAGGGTGATCGGGTTGTAGACGATGCCGGATTCAAAGCGTTTGACCCGGCGCACTTCGCGGGCCTGCTCTTCGATCGTGAGGTTGCGGTGCACCACCCCCATGCCCCCGGCCTGCGCCAGCGCAATCGCCATACGGCTTTCGGTCACCGTATCCATGGCCGAGCTGAGCAGCGGGATATTGAGCGCGATGCTCTGCGTGACGCGGGTTCTTGTATCTGCGGTAGATGGCAACACAGAAGACGCCGCGGGAACCAGCAGTACGTCATCAAAGGTCAGGGCCTCACGAATCTCCATTTAACACCTCGGGTCTGGATGGGTTCATTTGGCGGTTTCCTATTTCACGGATGGCAGGGATTGGAAAGGCCTATTCCCCCGCGTAAGGCATGAACATGGAATGACGTAGGCGCGGCACGAATTGCCGCCCCGCATCTTTCCCCCGCCGCGCGGAACGCTATGGTGGCGCAAAGAAACAAAGGACGGCCCCGATGAGCAGTGATCCCCTCGTGATTTTCACGCCCTCTGGCAAGAGAGGGCGCTTTCCCAAAGGCACACCGGTGCTGACCGCTGCACGGCAGTTGGGCGTTGACTTGGACTCGGTCTGTGGTGGGCGCGGCATCTGTTCGAAATGTCAGGTCTCGCCCGGCTACGGGCAGTTTTCCAAACATGGCGTTACCGTCGCACCTGACGCGCTGAGCGACTGGAACGCGGTCGAGGAACGCTATGACGAAAAGCGCGGCCTGAAAGAGGGCCGCCGTCTGGGCTGTCAGGCCACGGTGCAGGGCGACGTGGTGATTGACGTGCCGCCAGAGAGCCAAGTGCACAAACAGGTCGTGCGCAAACGCGCCGAGGCGCGGGAGATCGTGCTGAACCCATCGGTAAAACTGTTCTACGTCGAGGTGACAGAGCCCGACATGCACGAACCCTCGGGCGATCTGGAGCGCCTGCGCACCGCGCTGGCCGAACAGTGGGAACTGGAGAAAGTCACCGCCGATTTGCACATACTGCAAATGATGCAGCCGGTCCTGCGCAAGGGCGCGTGGAAGGTGACCGTCGCTGTGCATCTGGGCGATCAAGAGAACGCGGCCCGGATCATGAACATCTGGCCGGGATACTACGAAGGAACGGTCTACGGGCTGGCGGTCGATCTTGGCTCTACCACCATCGCGGCGCATCTGTGTGATTTGCAAACCGGAGAGGTCATGGCCTCATCGGGGGTCATGAACCCGCAGATCCGCTTTGGCGAAGACCTGATGAGCCGCGTCAGCTATTCGATGATGAACCCCGACGGCGCGCAGGAGATGACCCGCGCGGTACGCGAGGGGATGAGCACGCTATTTGCCCAGATCGCCGAAGAAGGCGCTATAGAGCCAAATCTGATCGTCGATGCAGTTTTTGTCTGCAACCCTGTGATGCACCACCTGCTGCTGGGCATTGACCCCTTTGAGTTGGGCCAAGCGCCCTTTGCGCTGGCGACTTCTGGCGCGCTGCGCCTGCGGGCCGAAGACTTGGATTTGAACATCCACCCCTCCGCCCGCGTCTATCTGCTGCCTTGTATTGCGGGCCATGTGGGCGCAGATGCCGCCGCCGTTGCCCTGTCAGAGGCGCCGGAAAAATCGGATGATTTGATGCTGGTGGTCGATGTGGGCACCAATGCGGAAATCCTGCTGGGCAACAAGGAAAAGGTGCTGGCCTGTTCCTCTCCCACCGGCCCTGCGTTTGAAGGTGCGCAGATCAGCTCGGGACAGCGCGCGGCCCCCGGCGCGATTGAGCGGGTCGAGATTGACCCCGAAACCAAAGTGGCGCGGTTCAAAGTGATCGGCTGTGACCTCTGGTCCGATGAGGAAGGCTTTGAGGACGCCGTGGCCAGCACCGGGATCACCGGCATCTGCGGCTCTGGCATCATCGAGATGGTCGCAGAGATGCGCATTCACGGCATCGTCGACGCGCCCGGCCTGATCGGCAGCGCAGAGCAGACCGGCTCGGCGTCGGTTTTCGCCGATGGGCGCACCAACAGCTATCTGGTCTACGACGGCACCGAAAAGGGCGGCCCAAAGATCACGGTGACCAACCGCGACATCCGCGAAATCCAAATGGCCAAGGCGGCGCTCTACTCGGGGGCCCGTCTGTTGATGGACAAATTCGGCGTCGACAAAGTCGACCGGGTGGTGCTGGCCGGGGCCTTTGGCGCCCATATCAGCCCCAAACACGCGATGGTGCTGGGCATGATCCCCGACGCCCCACTCGAAAAAGTCACCAGCGCGGGCAATGCCGCAGGCACCGGCGCGCGGATTGCCCTGCTCAACACCGATGCGCGGGCGGAGATTGAGGCGACCGTGCGCGCCATTCACAAGATCGAGACCGCCGTCGAACCACGCTTTCAAGAGCATTTCGTTAATGCCTCTGCCATTCCAAACGCAGTGGAACCCTTCCCCATTCTCAACAGCCTCGTTGCCCTGCCGGACGTGACCTTTAATACCGGCGGCGGCGGCACAGGCGGTGCCGCAGGCGAGCGCGGCGGACGCCGCCGCAGAAGAAAGGCCACGTGATGAGCACGCCCGACAACAACGATCAGGCTGAATTCTGGAGCGCGGCGGCGGGCCGGAAATGGGCCGCGCGGCAGGCGGAGCTGGATATCCTCATGCAGCCGGTGCTTGACGGCGTGCTGGCCCGCGCCGAACTGACGCCGAAGCTGCGCGTGCTGGATATCGGCTGTGGGGCGGGTGCTGGCTGTCTTGCGGCGGCCAATGCGGTGGGCGATGAGGGCGCGGTGCTGGGCGTCGATGTCTCTGCCCCGCTTCTAGACCTCGCGCGGCAGCGTTCCGCCGCCCTGCCCCAAGTGGCCTTTCACCATGGCGATGCAACCGAGCTTGAACTTGAGCCCGCCTACGACCGGCTGATCTCGCGCTTTGGGGTGATGTTCTTTGCGGATCCGGTGCTGAGTTTTACGCGGATGGCCGCGCAACTCAGCCCCGGTGCAAGGCTTAGCTTTGCCACTTGGGGGCAGATCTCCGAAAATCCTTTCTTTACCCTGCCCGCCCGCGCGGCCCGTGCCACCATCGGTGCCATGCCCAAAGGCGACCCCGACGCGCCCGGCCCTTTTGCCTTTCGTGACCCCGAACGTGTTGTCTCCATCCTCGCCGCAGCGGGCTTTGCCGATATCGCATGTAAAGTGACCCAACTTGACCTCACCCCCGCAGGCACGGTCGATGACCTTGCCCGGCAGATGTGTGACATTGGCCCGGCCGGCGGCGCGATCACCCATTTTGACGCCAACCCCGACCAAGTCGCCGAGTTGCGGCAGACCATTGCCGATGCCCTGCGGCCCTACGCGCAAAATAGCCCCCTGCGCCTGCCCGCCGAAATCAATTTCGTCACCGCGACGAAACCCTGACTTGACCTTCCCCGGCGCGCCGATTATCTCAACCGCAGCGCGCGGGTATGGTGAAAAGGTATCACGGCAGCTTCCCAAGCTTTAGTTACGAGTTCGATTCTCGTTACCCGCTCCACACAATCAAGAAAATCAGGCCATATAAACAAGGGGTTTTACGCCTCTTTCGACCTTATAAACAAATCCCGCTCAAGAGTAGACAAGGGAAGAATAGGGAACGTCTGGGACCAAATCGGAACCCGAGTCCCAGACTTTCACCCAGACCACCTCTCGATTAGCGGCAGAGATCGGTGGCGCGCAGACATCTTCGGCATAAATGAGCGCTGAACACTGTCAAATGATTGATTAAAAAGAAATACGCTTCCCAACCAAACCGGCAAAAGCCCCGCCTTTTAGCAAGGAAATAGGCCGTATTGCGAAACATTTTTAAAGCAACATCGCGCGGCCTAGGCGTCCAAAAATTGGTTCAAACTACGATAGTGTCCCAAGGAATGGTGTAACTTTGTTCTTCGGCCATGGCTTGGCCGCAGTTACAGGACGGCGATTGTCGCCGGGTCCATGGGGGTAGTGTCGCAAATGGCGGCGACGGTTTCCAGTGTCATGTAGCGCCGCGTGATCGCCCACTCATCATTTTGCTCCAGCATCAGGGCTCCGACCAGTCGTGTGACTGCGGCCTCGTTTGGAAAGATGCCGACAACGTTGGTCCGGCGCTTAATCTCCTTGTTGAGGCGTTCAAGTGGGTTTGTGCTGTGGATCTTGACCCAATGCTCGCGGGGAAAGCTCTTGTAGGCCAACGCGTCATCCTCAGCCCGGCGCATCAACTCCGCGAGCTTTGGAT
>NZ_LWER01000038.1:0-5537 GCF_001634775.1 Sulfitobacter sp. HI0027 | reverse complement strand
TGTGCATCTGGTGCTCGACAACTACGCCACCCACAAGACGCCTGAGGTAAAGGCCTGGCTCGAAAAGCATCCGCGCTTCAAGCTGCACTTCACGCCCACCAGCGCGTCATGGCTGAACCTGGTGGAGCGCTTCTTTGCCGAGATCACATCAAGGCGCATCCGGCGCGGCAGCTATTCCAGCGTCGATGATCTTGAGGCCGCGATCTACGACTATCTGGCCCACCACAACGAGAAGCCAAGGCCCTTCAAATGGACCAAAACCGCAGAGGATATCCTCACCCGGGAACGTCGCGCGCTGGACAAGCTCGATGAAACTCGCGGAAACAGGTAGGAAGTGTCAGACTCAGAGCACTAGACCATCTCGGCGCCAGCATCAGGTAACGATGTCCGAAAAAACCAAAGCCGGTCCGTGCGCGGCAGATGTGCATCGTGATGCATATGTCGTGCACGGACCGGCATGATTTTTTTGGTAGCTCTTGCTCTGGATCGCCCCAAATCCCTGAGACACAGTCCAGCTCAGACCTTCACTTCCCAGCTCACTTATCTATACTGTAAACAACGAGATATGCTTGGTGCGGACGCCCAATCCTTTGTTGAGCGACAAGCGCGATTACCGGATCGCGCCGCCGGATCGTCCGCCCATTGCAAAACCCGCAACAAATCGAAAATGAAGGCGTTCTAAATGGATCATCAACACGGCGGCGACACTGAAAATAAAGGCTCCATCAGCCTAAGCGGCGGGGTGGCGATGGGCACCGGCGTGATGATCGGAGCCGGTATTTTCGCGCTGACAGGTCAGATCGCGCAGCTGGCCGGACCGCTCTTTCCATTGGCGTTTGTCGTGGGCGGGATCATCACAAGTTTCAGTGCATACAGCTACGTAAAGATGTCGAATGCGTTTCCGTCTTCGGGTGGCATCGCGATGATCCTGCAAAAGGCATACGGACCGGGTGCAATTGCCGCAGCGGCGGCGCTGTTGATGGCGCTGTCAATGGTGATCTCCGAAAGCCTCGTTGCGCGAACCTTTGCGACTTATGTCTTGCGACCCTTCGACATAACTGGTGGTCCGCTGGTGCCGATCCTTGCCGTTGGGGTGATCCTTTTTGCCTTTCTCGTCAATATCGCCGGTAGCCGATCGGTTGGACTGCTCTCGCTGATTATGGCGGTGCTCAAGATTGGCGGTATCGCGTTGTTCGGCATAGCAGCACTTTGGGCAAGCGGGTTTCAATTCGCCGCGGCGAGCACGGCGTCTGGCGGATTTGATATCACCGGCTTTATAGCATCCGTGGCCCTTGCCATTCTGGCGTTCAAGGGGTTCACCACGATCACCAACAGCGGCGGCGAGATCATCAATCCGCACCGCAATGTTGGCCGCACGATCATTATCTCGATCACGATCTGTGTTGTTGTCTATCTGATTGTGGCCTTTGCGGTCGGATCAAGCCTGACGATAGACCAGATTATCGCGGCCAAAGACTATTCATTGGCTGAGGCCGCCGCACCCGCACTTGGCAACGCGGGGTTCTATTTTACCGTCGTGCTGGCGGCTGTTGCGACGGCGTCTGGTGTTCTTGCCAGTGTCTTTGCGGTGTCGCGGATGCTGGCCATGCTCACCGATATGAACATGATCCCGCACCGGCATTTCGGGATGTCGGGACCTATCCGCAGTCACACGCTGGTCTATACGGTGGTGATCGCCTCTATCCTTGCGGTGTTTTTTGATCTGACCCGGATCGCGTCATTGGGGGCTTTCTTTTATCTGATCATGGACATGATCGTCCATTGGGGCGTCTTGCGCTTCATGCGAAAAGAGGTTGAAGCGAAAGCATTTGTCATCGTCTTGGCCTTGTTGTTTGACGCTGTGGTGCTGGTGGCCTTTACAGCTATGAAGCTGCAATCCGATCCGCTCATTGTTGTGTACGCTGTGATTGCGATCACATCAGTCTTTGTGTTCCAACGGATTTATCTGTCGCGCTGGACTGCACCACGACCCAGCGAAGACCACTGAAACACTTCTCGAAAGTGCTATAGCCCTCCTGAAAAAGGCGCGTCCGGCTAGCAGGTGTCGGGTATGCCCTTTTTCATTTTTTCGGTTTGTCAGGCTCGGCGCAGGGGGGCCAATCCCAAAGCCGGTTCATCATCGCGAAAAGATATGCACCTGACCACGCGATCAGCAACAGTCCGGTCAAGGCCTCGACGCCCGTCAGAAGACGCAGGTGATCTGTCGGGAAAATATCGCCAAGACCAAGGGACGTATAGCTGACGACGGAAAAATAAAAATAATCCAGAACGGTATCAACGCTCTCACCGGAAAAGCCGCCGATGCTCAAAAGCTGGTGACCGACGCCAAACATGCCTGCAAAGACAACTATTCCGGCGAAATGCGCGAAAAACAGGATCAGTACGGCCATCATGACACGATTGAACGGCTCCAAAGGTATCTTTGCCATGCCAACCGATACCCACCGCATGACCGCAAGATGTATCCAACTACTCGAAACGATGGCGATAACTGCAAGAATTAGTGAAAAAAGCAAAGAGACGCTCCTGATTGGATGAACTTGCCAGTATCCAAAAGTAGCCGTATCAGGTCGGCTTCTTGCGCGCGCTGATCGCGGTGCCAAAGCTCTGAAGTCCGCCGTCACCACGAACAATCCCGCGCGGTTGCGCCGGGTGGATTTGACCTTGCATCTCTTGGCAGCGCTGGAGATCGGGAATCTGGGGTCGCTCACATCTGGGAACGGGCGCGAAAGGTTGATGGCACTTGCCGCGGTTGGTGTCGGCGTGACCCGTCCCATTGTGGGCGCTACCCTCATTCTGAGAGGAAACTATTGGGCGGTTCGGGGGTTACGCCGCGCCTTTCCGCAGCATGGTCGGGTGATTGAACGGATGCGTGCTCTGTCGAATGACCTCGACCAGCGGCTTCCGGGACGGCGGGAAACAGAACATCTGCCGGAACAGGAAGAACATAGAACGAGCAAGTCGAGAGCGTCAGAAAGCGCTCTACGAGCAGCCCGGCAGGCCATCTCCGAGCTTGGATCTGGGGCAGATCGTCAAGCGCTTCTGGCGCGGGCCGATGCAATTTGGAGGTGCTCAGATGCGGTCAAATCCTGAAGCACCGGGCCTGTGGATATACTGCAATTAAGGGTACAAAAATGCCCAAAATGACCCTGAATCCGCAGATTCTGATTAATTAGGGTACAGTGACAGTTGTCACCACTTGTTCGCGGCACGTCGATCTCCATGACAGATCGTGCCGCGCGGCGGTTCTGCGACCGGCTGGTCGAGCTGGGCGTGGCGCGAGAACTGACCGGGCGGCCTACTTTCCGGCTCTATGGGATCGCGCCATGACGACGGCAACGAGGAAACGGCAACCGGCGGATGAAAGCGGCGCCGTTTTTGACCGCGAGCTCGAGGACCTGCCGCAGGAGTTGCGCTGGCGCGAATGGATGGGCCGGGTCGAAGCGGTGCTCTTCGCCAGTGCCTCACCGGTAAGTCGCGAAGATCTGGCCCGCGTGGTGGGGCAGGGGGCCTCCGTGGAGATGCTGATCGAGGACATCCAGGCCGAGCTGACGGGTCGTCCTTACGAACTGGCCCAAGTGGCTGGCGGTTGGATGTTCCGCACGCGACCGCAGTTTGCCGATGCGATCAAGACCACCGCCGACCTTGGTGACCAGTCCCTCGCCTTTACCGAGATGGAGATGGGGGTGCTCTGCGCCATTGCCTATCACCAGCCGATCGACCGCGCCGGGCTGGCCGACATCTTCGGCAAGGAGGTCAGTCGCGATCTTCTGGCCCGGCTGCGGTACAAGGACTTGATCGCCAGCGGGCCCCGGTCGCCGCGGCCCGGGGCGCCGCATACCTTCGTGACGACGGAGACGTTTCTGGTGACGTTCGATCTGCAGAGCCTGCGGGATCTGCCGGAATTGGAAATTGTCGAGCCGTCCAATCTTGCTGATTAGATGAGGTCGTCCAGATCTCTATTGTTTAGTTCGCTATCAGAAGCGGACTCCACGCGTGCTTCCAATGCCTCTTGAGATTCACTAACCGCAGCCGGTTTGAGATAGGGTACGATTTCTGCGAAATGTCGATGGACTTCACGCCGCGACCATTTGGCTGACCACATAAGTGACCCAAACGCGGCCATCTCAGCATTTGAAAATCCCCGCCTTACGCAACGATTGGCAAACACCATCGCTGTACACGGTTCTGTCTTTTCCGCCGAATGCACGTTGACATGACCCTGAAGGATTTGAAGCGGCGCCCCCATGAGATGGGCGAGATCAGGAACAAGTCTAATCACGAACTTTCGAGCACTCGTAGAGCGCTTCTTGTCGCGTGTTTTGTCAGAAAGCCGCTTTTGAATTTTCTTGAGCGGCGCACCGTTCATCCAGTCCTTCAAGGCCGCGCGAAGCTTCGGAAGTGAGTAGGATGCACGCGATTGATCATCCTTTAGCTTCTTGATTTCCGTTCCGAAGAGATACTCCAGGGTCTCCAACTTGACCAAGCGAACCAGGTACTCCGGTTTAACCATCAGCCACTCGAACACCCAATCGCACAAGCTTTCGACGGTTTTGAAGTTTCTAAAACCGTGCTTGCTGAGAGCCTTTGACATGTCGTCCAGAATATCCTCCGGCAGCCCCAACATGGATGCGGTGTTGCGCAAAGACAATTGCTCAACGGCTAGGTCTCCATCATCGCTCTTCAGAAGTGAAAGTGCTGCGGCAGTTCTGCTTTCAACCCAGTCTTCGTCCGCATCTTGACGTTTACGATAAGCCGCGAAGCTCCTCGCGAGGCCAAGTCGTATGTCAACTTTTCCATCGTCGCCATGATCAGTTTCTGCCAAGCGCGCGACGACGTAACGCTCCAAGTCACCGATTTCAGTTGCGCTATTGTGGATACGGTCCATTAGGGCCGTAAATGGATCGTCCAGCACCAAACACTGATCGGTTTGGCCAAATATGTCTCGCAGCCTACTCCATCTTGACCCGATCTTGTTCTCAGCATCGTCCAGGCCGACGACCTGTCCGGGGATGACTAGAACGATACCGGTTGCGCTTTCGCCTGCCCGGCCGGCACGACCGGCTGCGTTTAGCAGGTCCTCTGGGCCCAGGAGGTCTTTTCGACCGGAAGAGGCGTCGAATTGTGTTGATTGTCACTGAGAACTGACCCGGTAGCCCCATAAATTGTCACTGAGAATTGACCCATGTGAACACACTTCCCCGACGGTTTTGGTTGGGGGGATTTGGAGTGATCGACATGGGATTTTTGAGTGTCATTCGACGCTGGGCATTGCGTGACAAGATGCCAATCAGGGAGATTGCCCGGCGGACGGGTTTGTCTCGGAACACGATAAAGAAGTATCTGCGTGAAGGTGCGGTGGAACCGCAGTTCAAGACGCCCAAGCGTCCAAGCAAGCTGGATCCCTATTCGGATCGGCTGTCAGCCTGGCTTTTAATCCAGACGCGGAAGTCACGCAAAGAGCGGCGGACAGTGAAGCAAATGCATGCTGATCTGGTGAAGCTGGGATATGATGG
>NZ_LWER01000037.1:0-9709 GCF_001634775.1 Sulfitobacter sp. HI0027 | reverse complement strand
AACCAGCCGGTTCGCAGAACATGGGCAATCCCACGCGCGTCGTTCTTGTCAGTCTTGTTGCGCATCGCTGAAAGGGCAGCATTCACTTGGCGGGCTTCCATGCAGACGACATCAAAACCTTCACTGGTCAGACCATAAAAGAGATGCTGGCTCAGCGTGCCAGCCTCAAAACCGATGCGCTCGATCGGATAACCGGAGCTGTTCAGGCAATCGGCGATATCGCCGACTTCACAGGATAGTTCCTTTTCGAGCATCACCTTGCCTTTGGCATCGACGACACAGATGGCACATGAGCGAAGTGACACATCCAAACCGGCAAAATATTCCATCATTCATCTCCCTTGTTCACAGTCTGGCTGTGATTTTAACGGGAGCTCGACCTCTGAATAGGGGCAGCCCAATTACGCATGCTGAGGGCCCTCGTCCGGCAGGCTGCGCAAGCTGCCGGAAAGCACCAGCGCACAGCCCGCCATATAGAGCGCGTGGACGGCGAAAAGCGCAGGCACGCCCCATGCCAGCGCAAGCGGGCGGCCTATGAGGGTCAGGATCGCGAAAGCCACGCCAAAGAAGGTGCCCCAGAGGGTCAGGGTAAACCCGCGGTCCTTCACGGTACTGAGCTGCGCAATCAACGTCGGCGCGGCAACGACGATGGCCAGATGCGACAGCCCTTCGACCACGCGGCTGGCCAGCATCCAACCAAACCCCGGCAGCAGCGCCTGAAAGGCCGATACAGCCGCGCCCAGCCACAGGGCAAATAGCAGCGCACGACGATAGCGGATACGGGCGACCACCAGCCCCGCCACAACGCCAAGGAGGATACCGACACCGCCCACCATTGAAACCAAGAAGCCCAGCGACGCTCCGGCCTGCGGATAAATCTTTGGAAGCAGGTCGAAGATGACGCTCATCTTGCCATATTGCGCCGCCGCCCCCAGGCCCGCGGCCCAAAGCGCGAAAACGCGCGGAAAGGAGGTTTGGTCAGCCATCGGCTCTCATTTCTTCTGGGCCAGCGCCCAAGCGCACAGCGGCATTTTGGGATCGTTAGTCAGGTCATCCGTGCTTTTGTCGAAACGCGGCGGCCAGTCGGGTTCAAGATTGCAGGCGGCGGCGGTACGGTTGCCCCATTGTCGCGCGATGACCCGGCTCTCGTCGAAGCCGGCTTCGATCAGCAAGTTCTTCAGCCCCCGTGCGGACCAGCGCGAATTGTCATTGGGGGCGGCATGGAAGGGAATGAAAAACGGCACGGCGATCCAGAAATACCCCCCGGCCTGAGCATCTGTTGAACATGGTTCAGTGCGGTATAAGGCCGGTCAAGATGCTCCCAGACCTGATTGGCGAGGATCAGATCGAACTGGCGGAGGGCGCCGCTCGCAGGATCGGTAAACGGACCTGCGCAGATGTCATAGGTCGGGTAGCCAAACTGTGTATAGCTCTTGAATGCAAAGCGCTGACCGAACCTGCCAGAAATTTCGGCTGTATCCAGCGTTGCAGGGTTCAAACGGCCAATCAGCCGACGGCTGCTGCGGTGCATGACGACACGGTTAAGGCTGACCACGACATGGCTCCCGACGGTTTGGCCAAATTGCGGCGGGGCGAGGCGCGGTCAATGCACCCTGCCCCGCCCGCGTTACATGTGGATCACGCGGTCAAAGGCGTCGAGCACGGATTCATGCATCATTTCGCTGAGTGTTGGATGCGGGAAGACGGTGTTCATCAGGTCTTCTTCGGTGGTCTCCAACTGGCGGCCCACAACGTAGCCTTGGATCAGCTCGGTCACCTCGGCCCCGACCATATGTGCGCCCAGAAGTTCGCCGGTCTTGGCATCAAAGATGGTTTTCACCAGCCCTTCCGGCTCCCCCAAGGCCACGGCCTTGCCATTGCCGATAAAGGGGAATCGACCGACCTTGATGTCATAGCCTTGCTCTTTGGCCTTCGCCTCGGTCAGACCGACAGAGGCGACCTGCGGGTGGCAATAGGTGCAACCGGCGATGCTTTCGGGTTTGACGGGATGTGGTTTCTGGCCCGCGATGAGTTCGGCAACCATCACCCCTTCGTGGCTCGCTTTATGCGCAAGCCACGGCGCACCAGCGATGTCGCCGATGGCATAGAGTCCGTCGACACCTGTGCGGCAATATTCATCCGTCACCACATGGGTCCGGTCTACTTTGACGCCAAGTTCTTCCAGCCCCAGACCTTCGGTATTGCCGACGATGCCAACCGCAGAGATCACGGTGTCGAACTCAAGCTTTTCGACTTTGCCGTCACGTTCGATATGGGCGGTAACCTTGTCGTCCGCACGGTCGAGCTTCTTGACCGTGGCCTTTTGCATGATGGTCATGCCCTGCTTCTCAAACGCCTTCTTGGCGAATTTAGAGATTTCTTCATCTTCTACTGGCAAAACACGGTCCATCACTTCGACCACGGTCGTGTCAGCGCCAAGGGTGTTGTAGAAGCTTGCGAATTCGATCCCGATGGCGCCGGAGCCGATGACCAGCAGCTTCTTGGGATCATGGACGGGCTGCAAGGCGTGGCGGTAGGTCCAGACGCGCTTGCCATCCGCCTCGAGCCCCGGCAGTTCGCGGGCGCGGGCGCCGGTTGCCAGAACGATGTTCTTAGCCGTCAACTCTTCGCTGCCCTTGTCAGTTTTGACAGAGACTTTGCCCTTTGCCGGGATCGAGGCTTCGCCCATGAAGACGTCGACCTTATTTTTCTTCAGCAGGTGTTTGACCCCGCCTTCCATCTGCTTGGCGACGCCACGCGAGCGTTTGACCACCGCTTCGAGATCATAGTCGATCTTATCCGCTGCCAGACCAAAGTCCTTGGCGCGGTGCATCAGGTGAAACACCTCGGCAGAGCGCAGCAGCGCCTTGGTGGGGATACAGCCCCAGTTGAGGCAGATGCCGCCCAGATTTTCTCGCTCAACAACCGCGACCTTCAGGCCTAGCTGTGCGCCACGGATGGCGGCGACATAGCCGCCCGGCCCCGCACCGATCACGATCAGATCAAAGGATTTGGCAGCCATGGCAAGGACCTCGCGTTAGGGTTTGCAAATATAGTTTACCGCTAAACCATATTTGCAATCGCCACAACCACGCGAATTTACCCTGCCCTGCCGAAGCTCAGGCCGCTTGCAGATTTTCACGCAGCTGTTTGACGGTCCGACCATACCCGCCTTCGTCGATATAAGAGGTCTCCTGCGCGGTGAAACTGCGCGACAGAGCCGCGTTGCGGTAGGGAAAGCGGCCAAACTGACGGATCACTTCGCGGTGCGCGCGGGCGTGCAGCAGGTTGCTGCCATTGCTTTCCGGCATCCGTTCGCACATCAAACGCACGCAACGGTCCTGATCGCAGAGGTTCTCTGAGTGCATCAGCGGCAGGTAGAAAAACTGCCGCTCGGGCGCTTCCACGCGCATGTCCCAGCCCTTTTCGATCCCCAGCTTCGCGGCCGCGAGGGCGATACGATCGCTGGCAAATGCCTTGCCGGTATCGCGGAACATATTGCGCGGGAATTGATCGGTCACGATCAAAAAGGCCAGCGCGTCGGTGGGATTGGTCAGCCAATGGTTCAGCTTGCCCGCCTCTGCCTCACTCCAGAGCCCCTCGAAACGGCTGCGGATCTCGGCATCCAGCGCATCGGAACTATTGTACCATCCCGCCGGACCCACGTCCTTGAGCCAGAAATTCAGTACATCTTGGGGTTCTGCATTTGTGGCAGCCATCCCGCACACTCCTTTGCCGCATCTCGGGCGTTTCGCTAAAGTTAAGAACGTCTTACCCCGAAAGCCTAGTCACGTTTTATGTCATCCGCGACATCGTTATCGCTATCAGGGGCGTTTTTGTCAGCTTCGGCGTTTTCTTGGGCAGCTTCTTCGGCGGCTTCCTGTTCCGATTCAATGGCATACTCTTGCGCGATTTCCACGGCCACAGCGGTGGCAGAGGGGTAAATCGGCACGTAGTTGCCCGTTTCGTCCACCGGAATCGCAGCACGCTGCGTCTTACGGTAGGAAGCATAGCCGGCCAGCGCGGCAAAGAGCACGGCGGTAAAGAGGTAAAAGCCCCCCGGCCCCAGAGCCGTGCCCATCATCCAACCGGTAATCACCGGGCCAAGGACGGCACCTAAGCCGTTGATAAACAACATCCCACCCGAGGCCGCAGCCATATCCTCTTGTTCAAGGAAATCGTTGGTATGGGCCATGATCAGCGAGTAAAGCGGGTTCGACATGCCGCCCACGACAAAGGCCGTAGCAAGCAGGATCGGGAAAACATGCCCCAGCATCATGCCGACCATAGAGCCCGCCCCACCGATCAGCGCGGTGATGACGATCAGGCTGCGTCGGTCCATCCGGTCAGAAATCCAGCCGATGGGATATTGCAGGATCACCGAACCGACAAAGAAGGCCGCCACGAAAAGTGAGATCTGCGCGACGCTCAGCCCTGCCTCGGCACCGTAAACCGCCGCCATCCCGAACTGCGCCGAGAAAACACCGCCCAAAAGGAACATGCCGACACAGCCGAGCGGAGAGGTCTCCATCAGGGTGCTCAGGCTCATCGGTTTGGTGGTGCCGAAGGGCGGTGTGGGGCTGATCGACAGCAGGATCGGCGTGACCGCGATGCTCACCAAAACCGAAGGAATGACAAAGAGCACAAAGCCCGACGGGTCAGCCGTCAGCAGCAGCGCTTGGGCGATGACGATGCCGAGTGTTTGCACGATCATATAGGCCGAAAGCGCCTGCCCCCGGTTCTCGTTCGTGGCGGCATTGTTGAGCCAGCTTTCAGCGGTCACGTAAACAGCCGAGAAACAAAAGCCGATCAGCACCCGACCCAGCGACCAGACGATGGTATTGGGGAATGTCGGGTAGAGGATCATTACCGCCGAGATCAGCGAGGCCAGCGCCGCAAAGACCCGCACGTGGCCCACACGCCGGATCATCCCCGGCGCCATCCGCGACCCGCCCAAGAAACCGACGAAGTAAGCCGACATGACGATCGACATTTGCAGGGTCGAAAACCCTTCGATGCCGCCGCGAATACCCAGCAAAGTGCCCTGCATGCCGTTGCCGACCATCAACAGGCACATGCCCAGCAATAGCGCCCATGCGCTTGAAACCACTTGAATCATCGGTCAATTCCTTGTTCGCCCAAGCCCTCCCATGGACGGCAATCGCAGGCTAGTCACCCCCTAGAACGACATTCAAGCGGGTTTTTGCGCCTCAGGCAGCAGAAGAGAGGAATCGCCGTATGAAAAGAAACGGTATTTTTCGGCGATGGCATGGGCGTAGATGTCTTTTACCTGCTGCACGCCCATCAGGGCCGAGACCAGCATCATCAGCGTGGATTTGGGCAGGTGAAAATTCGTCATCAGCCCGTCGGTCACGTTGAAGTCGAACCCCGGCGTGATGAAAATATCGGTATCCCCTTCCCACGCCGCGATCTGCCCGCCGCGCGCCGCTGTTTCGATCAGGCGCAGCGCGGTGGTGCCCACGGGGATCACGCGCCCTCCGGCGGCACGGGTGGCGGTGATCTCTTTGGCGGCCTCAGCGCTCACCCGGCCCCATTCGGCGTGCATTTTGTGCTCGGAAATGTCATCGACCTTGACCGGCAGGAAGGTGCCCGCCCCGACATGCAGGGTGACATGGCTAAAGGTGACCCCCTTGGCCGCCAGCGCCGCGAGCAGCGCCTCGTCGAAATGCAGCGACGCCGTGGGCGCCGCGACCGCGCCTGCGTGGCGGGCAAAGACGGTTTGGTAATCCGTCATATCCTGCGCGTCAGCCGCGCGCTTTGCGGCGATATAGGGCGGCAGCGGCATGGCCCCGGCTGCGTTCAGCGCGGCATCGAAATCATCACCTGTGCAGTTGAACCGCAGATGCCCTTGCCCGTCTTCCACCGCCTCAAGCGTGGCGCGCAGATCGTCGGAAAAGACGACTTCTTCGCCGATTTTCAGCTTGCGCAGGGGTTTGATCAACGCCGACCACGTGCCATCGCCGCGCGGCTCTAAAAGCGTGACTTCGATTTTGGCCCGCACCGCCCCTTGGGCCGAGGCACGGTGGCGCAGCCCAGAAAGCCGCGCCGGGATCACACGGGTGTCGTTCAGCACCAAACGGTCGCCGGGGCGCAGCCAGTCTGTCAGGTCGGTCACGCGGCGGTCATGCAACTGATCCCCCGCGGCCACCAGCAACCGGGCGGAGCTGCGCGGATTGGCGGGGCGCGTGGCGATCAATTCCTCGGGCAGGTCGAAATCGAAATCGGAGAGCTTCATCGGTCGGCGTTCCTATTGGTCTGGCAGCATAGGTCGCCCGGCGCTTAGCGGTCCTCTGGCACCCGGGCAACCGGATTCGCTTGGCCCTGCACCGCCGGGGGTGTTGGGGGCGGGCGGCGGAACAACTCGCGGAACATGCCGGGCGTGAGCGCCGAGAGCGGATTAACCGAGACGCTGGGCTCTTTCGCGGCCCCTGTCAGGCGGTAGTTGAACCCGATCAGCCCCTCGCCCTTGCGGGTGAACAGCGACCCGATCCCGTTGAACATATAGACCGGAGAGATCACACCCTGCATGTCGATCAACCCACTGTCGAGGGCATAGACCCCATCCATCGACAGCCCCAAAGACGCGCCCACGGCGCTGGCCTCGGTCAGGGTCAGGCGGTTCGGGGTCAGGCGAAACTTCGCCTCCACATCGTCAAAGTAAATGCCATCGCCGTTGAGTTCGTTGATCAACCCCACGACCGAAATGGCATTCACCAGCGCCGCGATCCCGGGCGCGTCTTGAATGGCGACATTGCTGACCTCAAGCTGCCCATCAAAGGCCCCGCCCGACCCGACAGGCAGCAGGGTAAGCGACAGATTGCCCCCGACGACCTGTTTCACCAGCCCGGCCGAGCGCAGTATCCCGCCCGCATCGTCCGAGACCACGCGCACCGCGCTACGCCCGCCTTGGGGCAGGACCCGCCCCTGCACAGGCGTGC
This sequence comes from Sulfitobacter sp. HI0027, assembly GCF_001634775.1. Classification (NCBI taxonomy): domain Bacteria; kingdom Pseudomonadati; phylum Pseudomonadota; class Alphaproteobacteria; order Rhodobacterales; family Roseobacteraceae; genus Sulfitobacter; species Sulfitobacter sp. HI0027. The sequence goes on along the minus strand of NZ_LWER01000037.1, from coordinate 2,750 downwards.
CCCCGTTGAGCCGCGCAGTAAAGGACCCGTCCATCCCCTTGGCCGTGTCAAAGGTGCCCGCAAGGTTCGTGAGGTATATCGTATCGGTGATCTGCAGCCGGTCCAGCGCCACGCGCATCGGCGGTCCGGCTTGCCCCCCCGCCCCGCCGAATTCGGCCCGGCGCATGTCCAACGTGCCGCCGCCCAGCACCACCTGCACCGGATTGCCCTTGCCACGCCCGATCAGTTGCACGGGGATATCAAGCCAGTCGCCGCGCCGCAGCCGGTCGATCCGCACGCGGTCCAACGCGCCGCCGGGTTCAAGGTCAATGGAGCCTGCCACCCGCAGCCCCGGCGCGTTCAGTTGAAAGGCGTCGATGTTCGGCGTCTCGCCCAACCGTCCCGCCAGCCGCAATTCGCCTTTGGTCGCCGGTGCTTTTACCCACGATAACTGCGGCACGGAAACGCCCAAGCCCGCCAAATCGCTTCGCAGTGAAAACCGCGGTGCCGCGCCTTTCTTGAGGTCTACCGCAATCTGTCCGCTGCTCTCCCCGCGAAGGCTGCCGGGGGGCAGTGCGACGCCAAACGCTTCGAACCCCGCAGGGGTCAGCGCCACTTGGGCTGTCAGTCTGCTTTCGTCAGAGCCGGGACCGATCGCCTGCGACCATTCCCCGTCGAAACCCACGCCATCGATACGTCCTTCGCCGCCGATGGTGATGCGGTCATTGCTGGCGGTGATGGCCAATTTGCTGGCCTGAAGGCTGCGGTTCTTGACCAGCGTATCGGTCGAAAGCGACAGCAAATCCCCCGCGAAGTGATAGCGCACATCTTCGGGCTTGCCGCCTTTTTTCAACGGCAGCGCCAGCGTGCCTTTCAGCACCGCCTCCCCATCCGCGAGCGTCACCGGCAGCCCGGCCTTCTCCATCACCCGCATTGGCGGCTGGTTCAGCAGCGATAGCGCGGCGGTCAGGGTTGACCGGGTATTGAGCCGGATCACCGAAGGGCTGCCGTCTTTCACGCGCACATCCGGGATGATGAAAGACGACCCATCCAGCGTCACCGCCCCGCCCTGCGGCGCGATCACCTCGCCTGCGTCCACCGTGACGACAAGACGATTATCGAGCAGGCTCATATGGCCGCTGCCATCGGTGATATGCGGCAAGGTTTTCAAAAACCGCACCTCGGCCCCGGCGTAGTCGAAGGCCACATAGGTCTGCGGCACCTGCCCCGGTGCCATGCGCAGCGCCAGATCAAGGTTGCGCATCCGGCCTGAATGAAGGTTCTCGTCCAGCCATTTGCGGGTCTTGGGTTTCACCCCCTCGGGCCAGAGCGCCAGCAGACGCTCCGGGCTCAGCCTGTCCATGCGCCCATCGAGTGACAGGTTCCAGCCCTCAGGCTCGGCCACAAGCGCCCCATCAAGGCGCAGGCTACGGCCCTGATCGCTGATCTCCAAACGGCCCAGTTTCAGGCGAAACGGGTTGAGGCTGAGTTCAAAGTCGATATCTGCTTGATCCAAGGCCACCGTCTCAGGGTAGACTTCCGCCGGATTGGCGCGCAGATCGCGTAAGGAAAACTGCCCCACCATCCGCCCCGGAATGCCCCCCGTGACATCGCCCAGTTGCGAAGTGCCGGTGATGTTGCCCGACACCCAAGGGCTGTCGAGGGACATCTCGTCAAAGCGCAAAAGCTGGCGCGCGGGGTCATAGCTAAAGTAGCTCTGGGCCCCATCAAAAGGGATCGGCTTGGTCTGCGAGTTGGGCTGCAACACGCCTTTGCCGATTTGCAGCGATGCGTTGATCGGCGCAAAGCGGCCCGCGCTGTCGATCCCGCTGCGCACCGCGCCCGAGATATTGGCGCGCAGTACCTCTAGCCATGAAAACGCAGGCCCTTGTGCGGCGATGTCGCGCGCATCGATCCCGTCGAATGTCACACCAAAGGTCGCGGCGTTCTGGCCGATGCGGCTGCTGTAATTGGCGGTGAGCGTGGCCACATCGGCCCCACCGCTCAGCACCGCAAGGTCGGCCGACAGGTCAAGTTGATCGCCATCGCGCGCCAAGCGCAGCCGCCCGCCATCGCCGGTCCAGGCCCGGCCCGCGCGGGCATCCTCGAACCGCAGGGTCAGGGCGCGCAGCTCAACCGAGCGTAGGGCCGAGAGCGCGGGTGCGGCCAGCACCTCGTCGATCTGACCGATGAGTTGCGGCAGGGTCGCGGCCTCACGCTCAGGCGGGGCGATTCCGGCCCCGGCAGAGAGGCTCACCCGGCCATCCGCCCCCCGGCGCAGGTTTGCCACCACGCCTGAAAGGGAAATCGCCCGCGGCTGTGCCACACCGCGCAGCAGTGACCGCATCGACAGGCTGGCCTTGAACTCATTGAAACTGACGATCTCGTCGCCTTCGGGGGTGGTGACAAAGATATCTTGCAGCCGCACGCGCGGCCGCCAGCCTTCGTCGACGACGAATTCCATCGCGCCGAAATCCACCCGCGCCTGCGGCAGCGCAGTCGCGATCCGCGCCTCGATCCGCTCTTGCACCCAAAGCGGCGCGGGGATCGGACGCCCGGTGAAATAGACCGCCGCCCCCGTCGCCAGCGCCGCCAATAGCACCAACACCACAACCAATGCGATCCCCGCGCGGCGGCGCGGCCTGCGGCGGGGCGACCCTTCGCCGTCTGGCGCAGGGGGGCTGGAAGGGGATGGGTCGCGCATCGGGCTCCGGTTCGGCTGGGGCGGCTTTCGGGGGCGGCTTTGACGTTGTCAAATCAGATGCAGTATG
>NZ_LWER01000036.1:0-3743 GCF_001634775.1 Sulfitobacter sp. HI0027 | reverse complement strand
AAAAGGCAAAGACAGGAGATTCCCATGATCGCACGCATTTTTCTCGACCACCCCGCAAAGGTGGAGGAGACGTTTTTTGAGCATATGGCCTTCGCGCTGAGGTTCTCAGGCCTGCTGTTCGCGGCGGCGGGGGCGGCGCTGGTGCATGCGCTGATCCCCTGCCTGTTCGAGAAGACAGCGAGCGGGATTATCGCCAAGCTTTATGCCCGGACGCACAACCGGGGGCAGTAGGGGCTGAGAGCCAGCGTCTGCCCGCGGGTCGGCGATCAGATGGTGCCTCGTGCCACTTTATGGCTCAGTCGTGATGTGCTTCCTCGAGGTCACACCCAGCCTTGCGAAATTGCCTTTCCGGTCGCATCAAAGTGCGCCCATATATAGCGGCAGGCCTCCGGCGTGACGGGCGGGCAGGCGATGGCGCGGCGCATGCGGCTTGATTCCGGGCCGGGGTGGCAAGCGCAATCGGAAAAAATAGAAAAGGGCCGCATCGCTGCGGCCCGTCGCATTCGGCGCAAATCCAGTTAACTCAGCCAGCCAACGCCTTGTTCAGGTTCTCGTCTACCTTCTCCAAGAAGCCCATGGTCGTTAGCCAGCCCTGATCCGGCCCCACCAGCAGCGCAAGGTCTTTGGTCATGAAACCCGATTCCACCGTATCGACGACAACCTTCTCAAGTGTCTCGGCGAAATTGATCAGCGCCGTGTTATCGTCCAGCTTGCCGCGGTGCTTCAATCCGCCCGTCCACGCGTAGATCGAGGCGATAGAGTTGGTCGAAGTCTCTTCGCCCTTCTGGTGCTGACGGTAGTGGCGCGTCACGGTGCCATGCGCGGCTTCGGCCTCCACGATTTTGCCATCCGGGGTCATCAACTGAGAGGTCATCAGCCCGAGCGAGCCAAAGCCCTGCGCCACGGTGTCGGATTGCACATCGCCGTCGTAGTTCTTGCAGGCCCAGACATAGCCGCCCGACCATTTCATCGCCGAGGCGACCATGTCGTCGATCAGGCGGTGTTCGTACCAGATGTTCTTTTTCTTGAAGTCCTCGGCGAACTCTTCGTCGAAAATCTCTTGGAACAGGTCCTTGAAGCGTCCGTCATAGGCTTTGAGGATTGTGTTTTTGGTCGACAGATACACCGGCCAGCCGCGGTTCAGACCGTAGTTGAAAGAAGCGCGCGCAAAGTCACGAATCGAATCGTTGAGGTTGTACATCGCCATGGTGACACCGGCGGACGGCGCGTCGAAGACTTCCTTCTCAATGGTCTCCCCATCGTCACCGACGAACTTGATCGTCAGCTTGCCCTTTCCGGGAAAACGGAAATCAGTGGCGCGGTACTGGTCGCCAAAGGCATGGCGACCCACGACGATCGGCTGGGTCCAACCTGGTACAAGGCGCGGCACGTTGCGGCAGATGATCGGCTCGCGGAAGATCACGCCGCCCAGAATATTGCGGATCGTGCCATTGGGGCTGCGGTACATGCGTTTGAGGCCAAATTCCTCAACCCGCGCCTCATCTGGGGTGATGGTGGCGCATTTCACGCCGACGCCATGCTCGCGGATCGCATGGGCCGCGTCGACGGTGATCTGGTCGTCGGTCTCGTCCCGCACTTCCATGCCAAGGTCGTAATACTTCAGGTCAACGTCAAGATAGGGGGTAATCAGCTTTTTCTTAATGAAATCCCAGATGATCCGGGTCATCTCATCGCCGTCGAGTTCGACGATGGGGTTTTCTACCTTAATCTTCGACATGACGAATTCCTTTGGTTGAGGATGTATTTATCCGTGCTTTAGCCTATCGGGGGCCAAAGAGAAAGATCGTATACCATGGTATGCCGAAGCTCGCGATCAGGCGCCGACCCCGGCGAAAAAGCTGCTGATACGGGCTCGGGCGTAGGACCAAAGCGCGGGGGCGCCGATGGCGATTTTACGGCCAACCTTCTCTTCGATTTGCGCTTCCGACACATTGTAATCGGTCCAGCTGCCCCCGCCCGAGGCGAGGTTTTGCATCGGGGGCTGGAACCGGTCGAGCGATTTGGCAAAGCGGGCCGAAGGGCTCTCGGCGGCTTCGAACTCTTCCCAGATGCTGCGCAATGCGACCCGCAGATCGGCGGGCAGCAGGCCAAAGATGCGGTCGGCGGCGATTTGTTCCTGGGCTTCCATTTCAGCGGCGTCATAGTCGCCGAAGATCGGATTGTCGCCCGCGTCGATCTCAACAAGATCGTGCAGGATCAGCATCTTGATGACGCGGTTGATGTCCACCTCTGGACCGGCCTGATCGGCCAGCACCAGCGCGTAGAGAGTCAGGTGCCATGAATGTTCGGCAGAATTCTCCGCCCGGCTAGCATCGCACAGGGTGGTGCCGCGCAGGATGGTCTTGAGCTTATCGGCCTCGTTCAGAAAGGCGATCTGCTGGTCGAGCCGTTCGGTCATGCCCCTGCCTTGCCACGATGCTCGCGGAGTTTGCGGGCGAGAAAACCGCGCGCCTTGTCATTGGCCATCCGCGTACGGATGGCCGTCAAAAAGGCTTCTTCAAGTGTTTGTGACGAGGCGCCAAGCACCTCGCCAACTTCGATAAACAGCCGCTCCTCACCGGTCTCGGCCTGCACGGCGAGACATTCCTCGGCAAGCTTGTTGGCCAGTTGGAGGACGACCGCGTCCGCCATTAGCGGGTGGATTCCGTCAGGCGGCGTTTCACATAGTCGCTGGTCGAGGTGATCAGCGTGTCCATATGCGGCTCTTCAAAGAAGTGCCCGGCGCCTTCGATCTCCTGATGGGTGATCGTGATGCCTTTTTGCTCATGCAGCTTGTTGACCAGATTGGTCGTGTCAGCAGGGGGTGCCACGCGGTCGGCGGTGCCGTTGATGACCAGACCAGAGGCCGGGCAGGGCGCGAGAAACGAAAAGTCATACATATTCGCGGGCGGCGAGACCGAGATGAAGCCGGTGATCTCTGGCCGGCGCATCAGCAGTTGCATGCCGATCCACGCACCAAACGAGAAACCCGCAACCCAGCAATGTTTGGAGTTGTTGTTCATCGATTGCAGGTAATCAAGCGCCGAGGCCGCGTCGGACAATTCGCCGATGCCTTGGTCGTATTCACCCTGGCTGCGGCCCACGCCGCGGAAGTTAAAGCGCAACACGGTGAAACCCATGTTGTAGAACGCATAGTGCAGGTTATAGACGACCTTGTGATTCATCGTGCCGCCGAACTGTGGATGCGGATGCAGCACGATGGCAATCGGGGCGTCACGTTCTTTTTGGGGGTGGTAGCGGCCTTCAAGGCGGCCTTCGGGTCCGGGAAAAATAACCTCGGGCATGGGTGTCCCTGTCTGGGGGTTCAAAGATCGCCGCGAATAGTTGACGAATTCGCTAGGCCACCTTAGAACGGTTCTAATCTGGTTCCGCGCAGTCTCGCGTGGATCAGTCTTTGGACTTAGGCATTTAAGCCGCCCACGTCAATCAAATGGCACGGCGAGTGAGGGTAAGACGATGAAGCTATCCACCAAAGGGCGCTACGCGATGGTCGCTTTGGCCGATATTGCCCTGCAGCCTGCGGGGACGCTGGTGTCACTGGGTGACATTGCCGAGCGACAGTCGGTGTCTTTGCCCTATCTCGAACAGTTGTTCGTCAAGCTGCGGCGGGCCGAGCTGGTAACCTCTGTCCGGGGGCCGGGCGGGGGCTACCGTTTGGGGCGTCCGGCTACGGATATTCGCGTGGTCGATGTGCTTGCCGCGGTGGATGAGACGGTGGATGC